>RFJM01000054.1 GCA_003694905.1 Caldilineae bacterium | reverse complement strand
GTCTAAGCCTGGCAGTCGTCGTCGTAGAAGGCCTGTGGAGTTCGGGCGCGGTAATCACCGCCAAACATGCGCTCGAACAGGGACGCGAGGTCTTCGCCGTTCCGGGCAGCATTCTCAGTAAGTCCAGCGAAGGCCCGAATCGGCTCTTGAAAGAGGGTGCCAGCCCCGCCCTGGACGCCAACGACATCCTCGAGGCCCTCAACCTTACCCACATTGCCCAACAGCTCGAGGCCCGTCAGACCCTACCCGAGAATCCCATCGAGGCCCAGTTGTTGGAGCTCCTCTCATACGAACCCCGTCACGTCGACGAGATCCGTCGGCAGACCCGGCTGCCCGTCGATCAGGTCACCAGCACGCTGGCACTGATGGAGCTGAAAGGCATGGTACGGCAGGTGGGTGGCATGCAATATGTGCTCGCGCGTGAAGGGGGAGTGGTGTATCGCATCGACTGAGCACCACAGTTCATGCATAAGGACAATTCATGGAAGCTTATTGCGTTAAGTGTAAGACCAAACGAGAAATGGTGGACCCCACACCGGTGTTCACCGCCAACGGAGCGCCCGGCACACGCGGTACCTGCCCGGTGTGTGGCACCAACCTCTTCCGCATGGGAGCCACGCCTGCCCATGAAGGGCTGGAAAGGCCCAAGCCCACAAAGACGGCCCCGAAAAAACGCGCGACCGACGGCCGCAAGCAAGGAGCACGCAAGGGCAAACTGGTTGTCGTAGAATCGCCTGCCAAGGCCCGTACGGTGGGGCGCTTTCTGGGCCGGGGCTATACGGTCAAGGCCTCCATCGGTCACGTGCGCGATCTCTACAAGTCCCGGCTGTCGGTTGACGTCGAGAATGACTTTGCGCCCCAATACACCATCCCGCGCGACAAACGCACCCGCCAGGTAGTGAAGGAACTGAAGGACGCGGTGGCTCAGGCGGAGGAAGTGTATCTGGCTACTGACCCCGATCGCGAGGGTGAGGCCATAGCCTGGCACGTGCAGGAAGTCACCGGTCTGGAGCCCGAGCGCACCCGCCGCGTGGTGTTCCACGAGATCACCAAAAGCGCAGTGAGTGAGGCCTTTCAGAAAGCACGCCAGATCGACATGAATCTGGTCAATGCGCAGCAGGCAAGGCGCATCCTTGACCGACTGGTGGGGTATCAGATCAGCCCGTTGCTGTGGCGCAATGTCCGCCGCGGCCTCTCGGCCGGGCGTGTGCAGACGGTGGCCTTGCGGCTGATCGTGGAACGGGAGCGGGAGATCGAGGCCTTCGTACCAGAAGAATACTGGTCCATCGACGCTCTGCTGGCCAAACGCGAGCCGGAGCGACGTAGTTTCAAGGCCGGGCTCTACCGCATCAACGGTGAAGACTTCACCATAGCCACGGGCGATGAGGCCCAAAAGCTGGTGGAAGATCTCGAACAGGCCACCTGGGAGGTAAGCAAGGTCAAGAAGGGCAAGCGCACCCGGAGGCCTTACCCGCCCTTTACCACCAGCACCATGCAACAGGAGGCTTCGCGGCGGCTCAATTTCACGGCACGGCGAACCATGCGCGTGGCTCAGACCCTGTATGAAGGGGTCAAACTCGGCAGCGAAGGTTCAACCGGCCTTATCACCTATATGCGTACCGACAGCACCAACGTCTCCAAAGAGGCGCAGGCCGCGGCCCGTCGCTACATCGCAGACAACTACGGTGATGAATTCATGCCCGCAAAGCCGCCGGTCTACCGCACCCGCACCCGTGCCGCCCAAGAGGCACATGAAGCCATCCGTCCCACCTCGGTCTTCCGCACGCCCGAAAGTGTCCGTCCTCATCTCAGCGCCGAGCAATACCGGCTCTATCGCCTCATCTGGATGCGCTTTGTCGCCAGCCAGATGGCGGCAGCAATCTACGACACACTGACGGTCGAGGTCCTGGCGGGTCCTGCCGACGGGCCCAAACCCTACCTTTTCCGCGCCACCGGTTCGACCCTACGTTTTCCCGGCTTCCTCAAGGTCTATGAGGAAGCGCGCTCGGAAGATGAGAGTAGCGAGGACGATCTGGACGTGCAGATCCCACCGCTGACCGTGGGTGAATTGCTGGACCTGCTGGAGTTGATCCCGGAACAGCATTTCACCCAACCACCACCCCGCTACTCCGAAGCAACCCTGGTCAAGGCCCTGGAACAGTACGGCATCGGCAGACCCTCTACCTATGCAACCATCCTCTCCACCATCCAGGAACGGGGCTATGTGGAACGCAAAGAGAAACGTCTCTTGCCGACAGAGTTGGGCCGCGTGGTCAACGACCTGCTGGTCAAGCACTTCGACCGCTACTTCGACGTGAACTTTACTGCGCACATGGAAGAGGACCTGGATCGCATCGCCAACGGTGAGGCGGACTGGATCCATGTCTTGCGCGAGTTCTACGCCCCCTTCGCGCAGACGGTGCAGGAGGCCAGCTCCAACATGACCCGGCAGCAGCTCGAACCCGAGAAGCTGGGCGAGCCCTGCCCCGAGTGTGGCCACGAACTGGTGATTCGCCAGGGCCGCTACGGCAAGTTCATCGGCTGTTCCAACTATCCGGAGTGCAAGTACACGCGCCAGATCGTCCAGGACACCGGGGTCGCCTGTCCCAAAGACGGGGGCCGTATCCTGGTGAAGCGCAGCAGGAAAGGGCGCGTCTTCTACGGCTGTGAGAACTGGCCCGCGTGCGACTTCGTCTCGTGGAACGAGCCCCTGGCTGTGACGTGTCCACAATGCCAGAAAAGCATTCTGACCAAAGCAGGAAAGCGGGCGCGCTGCGCCGACAAGGAGTGTGGCTACTCCATGCCCTTGCGAGATGCCCTCAAGTTGCTGCATAATGAACCCGAACCGGCCTGACGGCCGGCAAACCCTGGACTTCTCCCGCAACGGGTCCTCCCTTCCACGGCTTCTTCTCCCTTCTGTTCCCCCATCCCGTCCCCCTCTATCCCGTGGAACAATACCTGGACAGCTTCCTGCAGTACCTCGAACTGGAGCGCGGCGCTTCGCCCTACACCATCCGCAACTACGGTGCTGAGATCGGCGATTTCATTGCGTTTGCCCGCAGCCAGGGGATCGACAACTGGCGTGATGTGCGGGTCGCACACGTCCGGGCCTGGCTGGCCGGGTTCCATCACGAGGAGTATCATCCGGCCTCTATCGCCCGACGGTTGTACGAGCTGCGGGCCTGCTTCCGCTTTCTCGAGAGGGAAGGCGTGGTGGATAGCAATCCCGCGGCCCGTGTTCATCCACCCCGACTACCCGTGCGCCTCCCCAACTACCTCACCGTCGAGCAGGTCTTTGCCCTGCTCGGGGCCCCTGATGTCAGCCGGCCGTTGGGGATGCGCGATGCTGCCATACTGGAGGTGCTCTACAGCGCAGGGTTGCGCCGGGGCGAGTTACTGGCACTGACCGTACAGGCCGTGGACCTGAGAGCGGGGCAACTGAAGGTATGGGGGAAGGGCGGCAAAGAGCGGTTCGCGCTGCTGGGCCGTCCTGCTGTCTTCGCGCTCCGGCGTTATCTGGAACAGGGCCGCCCGCAGCTGCTGGCCCGAAATCCGGCGTCGGTTGTCAGAGCGCCCGACGCCCTTTTTCTCAATCATCGCGGCCGGCCCATCAGCTCGGCCAAGACCGTGAGCAATATTCTGGACAAGTATCAAAAGCTTGCCGGTCTGCCCCAACGCGTGACACCCCACATGCTGCGCCACTCCTTCGCCACTCACCTGCTGGAAGGTGGTGCCAATCTGCGGGTGGTACAGGAGTTGTTGGGACACGAAAGCTTGCAGACCACAACCATTTATACCCGAGTGAACCTGGGACACCTGCGCAAGGTCGTCACCCAGGCCCACCCCCTGGCGACTTCCTCCCCATGCTCTGTCGGAGAAGAACCATGAGCGAGCAATTCAACGTCATCCAGGAAAGCCGCTTCGAGCTGCCGGGACTGGATCTCAGCTCTGCGAATGTTCGCTATGCCATTCTTTTCATTGCCGGCGTCTTCATTGGCTACTTTGTGTTCGGCCTCTGGCTGTTTCCGGTCAGGTATACGGCGGTATATCCCAACGAGCTACGCGCCGATGCTCGTGACGACTACTTTCAGATGGTGGCCGAGAGCTACGCGCTGACGCAGGACCTGGAGCAAGCCGCGGTGCGGCTTCGATTCTGGCAACAGGAAGAGCTGGGCCCCTTACTCTACCAGCGCGCCGCCGCATTGCAGGCCACAGACCCCACGGCCGCGCAGAGATTGCGAACTCTGGCCGTAGACCTGCGCCTGACAGAAACCGGTACCCTGGCCGGGGCCGAAACGGCCGTTCCGCCCCGTCGTCCCCTGCTCTCTACCCAAACGCTGCCTGTAGCCGGCTTGCTGGTCCTGGGACTCCTGCTCCTCACCGTTGTCTTGCTGGCTTTCCGCTACTTCAATGTGCCCCTGATACCCACACGCAGGCGTGGCCCTGCCGTATTCGCTCCGGGAGACCAGGTGGAGACAGACGCGGATTTGGAAGAGTCGTTACTGCCAACCGAGGAGGCAGAAGAGGTGCTCGCCCCGGAGAGAGAAACGGAAGGGCCCTCCTCGGCGGAGGAAGAGGAGGCCGAGACACCATTACCGTGGGAGCTAGAGGAAGAGGAGGTGGCACCGGTGACCATACTGGAAGAGGAAGAAGAGCCCTGGTCCGAACTGGAGGAGGAAGCCGCCGAAGAAGGGCGCACCTGGGAAGAGCAACTGGAGGGCGAAGAGGTCCTCACGCCCCCGTCATCTCCCACAGATGAATTGCTGGACTCCTTGACACGCCCCGCCCGCCCCCTCGTGACACCTCTCGAAGGCACCGCTCAGGTTGGCCTCGGCGAACCACATATCTTTGTCTTCGACGGTGACCCCCTCTACGACAGAGTTTACCCCATCGAGGAGAGGGATACCTACCTGGGCGAATTCGGTATCGGCGTAAGCGAAGTGGCACCGGATGATAAAAACCAGGTTATCGCGCTCGAAGTGTGGCTCTTCGACAAGAGCGATATCCATACAGAAACGCTAATCCTGGTGCCACCCGATGTCTACCACGACGAACAGCAGCGCGCGCAACTATCGGCCACCGAGAATGCACACTTCCTGCCGCTGCAACCGGAGCAGGAGATCTACCTGAGTACGGAGAAATTGGAGGTCAGAGGCCGGGTGAAACGGGTGAACATCAGCAGGCGCATCGGCCGGCTGTCGGCCATCCATCACGCGGAGTTTGAGTTGATGGGCCGCCTGCGCTGAAGCAGGACCCATACCTGCTCGCCAGCTCTCTCCCAATACGCAGACAGGCTCCGCCACACGAACAGCAGAGCCTGTCTGTATCGAAGCTGCCCCGTCTTCGCTGTGATGACGAGGCCGGCACCGGCATGGAGACAAAGCGTTCAGTCCTGCGCAGCGAAGACCATCCTGCCACCATTGTCGGCGAGATGGAGGACCAGCCGGCCGTCTTCAATACTGTAGGCGACCACCTTGCCCAGCATCTGGAGGAATAGCGTATCGAGCGAATCTTCACCGCAGAAGGCGAGGGTGGCCGGGCCCGGCAGCAGGACAAGATTGTTGCCTTCCAGACTGTAGGTGGCCTGTGCCCGGTTGCAGTCGGCCTGGATGCTCACGCTACCATCCTCGAGAAAGGTGAGGGTGTACTTCTCGGGATCACGGGGTACGGAAACGGAGGCCGGCTCGGATTCGTGCAACTCTTGCCATTGCCAGGTGGTGTTCAGGGGGAGGGCACTTTGGGGCGTTATCTTCGAGACCGGGACAAAGGTGGCCACAACCCGGTCCCCTTCATCGAGCAGGATCAGGCTGTCGCCCGTAAGACGATATGAGGCTGCCAGCCCGAGGGCTTTGAGATAGGCGCCTTCCTGGTCCATGATCCCTTGCGGCTGCAGACACATCTTGCGGGTGCTGGCCACGGGCCCCATCCCGAGACGTTCGCCCGCAGGTTGATAAGAGGCGAAATAATCGTTGCAGCCGGCACTCCCGCCCAGGCGATCCTGCTGCAAGTCGAGCGTGATCTCGGTCCCGGCAAGCGGCGGGACCAACTCGCCGTCGGCATTTCGGTACTTTTGCAGGCTCCAGGCTGTACCTTCCGGGGAGGCCATGGTTTCATGGGGTGTCGGGGTGTTCTCGGGAAGGGCGGGAACGATGGCAGTGGTGCTGCACGCCGCCAGGGTGAGGCCGAGCAGCAGCATGGTCAGAGCAAGAAGATGTTTGGGAAAGTGATTCATGTTTGGGTTTGTCCTTGTTTGGGGTAGTTGCGCCGGGCAGTTCGCCGGCCGGCATGTTTCCAGACGTCGGGCGGTGGCCGGTAGTTCCATCGGCCGACAGGACCACAATCTGGGGCTTCGGTTTCTCAGACAGCCGAATTGGCCGCATAGCTGTTGTGAACGGCACGACCACCATGGCTCTACAACCGGCCTGTCCAGCCGACTTCCACTGTGCCCCACGCTAAGAGCCAGCTCAGTTC
>RFJM01000409.1 GCA_003694905.1 Caldilineae bacterium | reverse complement strand
GATGCTGGCCGCCGGCGCGGTCAAGGGTGATGCTGCCGTTCGCAGCGTGAGTGCCACGGTCGAGGTCGCCTCGGTAGCCGGTGATCTGGCCGCGGCGCATATCGAGGAGATGGATATTGGACCGGTCGGCGGCGATGCCAGTATTTCGCATGTGCGTCGTGTTTCGCTGGATCAGGTCGGCGGGGACCTGACCATCAGCCGGGGTGGCGAGATACAGGTGGGGGCAGTCAAGGGGGATGCGGCGCTCAGCAGCTATGACGGTGGTGCCTCACTGCGGAGCGTAGGCGGCGATCTCAAGGTGAGTTCGCCCGGCACATCGCTGGCCGCGGCTCAGGTCGGCGGTGATGCGGTCTTGCGCGGACCATTGACTGCCGGTGGGAAGTACTGGATGACTGCCGGCGGGGATGTGGCGGTTCGTGTCAGCGGGGATGTGCGCATGCAGGTCCGCGCGGGCGGCGAGGTAACCGCGGGGGAGGAGTTGACCGTCGAGAAAGGAGAGGATGGGACCGTAGTGGCGCTGCTAGGCCGCGGCGAGACCCGCGCCGAATTGAACATCGACGCGGGTGGCGATGTTATCCTCAATAGCCCGGTGAACTGGCATCGGCATCACAGCGCGGTGGTGGATGCGGAGTTACGCCGGGCCATGAAAGAGGTGCGCGACGAACTGCGCAAGGCTGCCGTCACCGTGAAGATGGAGATGGGACGCATGGGACGAGAGATGGCGAAGGAGCTGGGCGAGGAAGGCTGGAGCAAGAGTGCCACCATCTCCATCCGCAGCATTCTGCGTGATCTCCTCGATTCGTTGGAGGCGAAACCCGAAGCTACCCCGGGCGCTGCGGCCGGCCCCCCATTGCAGAGCGAAGAGTTAAGGCGGATCCTGGATATGCTGGAGCAAGGCATCATCACGGCCGAGGAAGCAGCCCAGCGCATCGGGGCGCTGAGCCATTGACGCGCTCGGCGACCTCGATGAGCACTGCGGGCAGATGCCCCGCGTCTTCGCCCTAGAGCAGCAATTCCGCCATCACCCGCACGCTTTCGATGTCGAAGGTGCTGATATTGAGAGTGGTGACGGGCGTCGCTTTCCACAACTCCAGACGTTCGGCGATGCGTTCTTTGGGCCCGCACAGGGCAATGTCGTCGACCAGTTCGTCGGGTACCGCGGCCATTGCTGCTCCGCGGTTGCCCGAGAGAAAGTGGTCCTGGATTCGATTGGCGGCATCCGTATAACCGTAGCGGCAGGCCAGGTTGTAATAGAAGTTCTTGGCGCGGGCGCCCATGCCGCCCACGTATAGGGCCACAAAGGGCTTGACCTGGTTGCGGCACTCCTCTACATTGTCGCCCACGACGACAGGTACGGTCGCGGCGATGTCGAAATCCTTCCACGACTTGTCGCCACCGGCTTTGGCGAAACCTCTCTCGAGGATGGGGCGGTAGATCTGATCGAAATGGCGGGGAGAGAGGAAGAAGGGGAGCCAGCCGTCTGCTATCTCGGCGGCGAGTTCGACGTTCTTGGGTCCGATCGCGGCCAGGTAGATGGGGATGTCGGCGCGTCCGTGCAGGATACTTTTCAAGGGCTTGCCCAGGCCGGTGGCATCTGGTCCCTGGTAGGGGATCTGGTAGTGTGCTCCCTGGAATTCCAGGCGGTCCTGGCGGGCGAAGATGTCGCGCACGATAGAGACATATTCGCGAGTTCGGGCCAGAGGTTTGCCGTAGGGGACGCCGTGCCACCCTTCTACCACCTGTGGCCCGGAAACACCCAAACCCAGGTAGAATCGACCGCCGGACAGTTGGTCGAGGGTCATGGCGGTCATGGCGGTCATGGCCGGTGTGCGGGCAGGCATCTGCAAGACGGCCGTGCCCAGGTGGATGGTGGAGGTGAGGGCACCCAACCAGGCCAGGGGAGTGACCGCGTCGGAGCCATAGGATTCGGCGGTCCACACGACATGGTAGCCCAGGCGTTCGGCTTCGCGCACCATGTCGACGGGGAGCTGGATGGTGCGTCCCGAGTAGCCGAGGTTCAGGCCAAGACGGAGGGGAAGGGTCATGAACATGTGCTCCTATGCGGGTTAAGGGTAGGGCTGACCTACCAGCGATGGTGGATTACCAGTTCGGTGAGGGGGCGGCGTTCTTTGGGGCCGGGGGTATCTGCAGGAAAGCCCAAGGGGGTAAAGATGACGGGTTCCAGATCGCGGGGGAGGTTGAGCACCTGACGGGCCGCAACCGGATTGAAGGCGGCGATCCAGCAGGTGCCCAGGCCGACATCGGTCGCGGCGAGGGTGATATGATCGACGGCGATGGCAACGTCGATCTCGTAGCCCCGCTTGCCCTGAATGGTGAACCAACTTTCGGGCACGCAGGCACAGGCGCACAGCACCAGCGGTGCCTGGACAAACCAGTCGCGATTGTAGATCCGGCGCAGCTCGTTCTTGTGGCCGGCGGTGGGGATCAGAATCAGGCGGAACGGCTGGCGGTTGGAGGCGGTGGGAGCCAGCCGCGCGGCTTCCAGGACCTGTTGCAACAGTTCGTCGGGGATAGGATCTGGTCGATAAGCGCGGACGCTATAGCGGGCGCGCGCCAATTCTAAGAACGACAACATGACATTCCTCCTCTTGCTGGCAAGCGCTTATTGACGGAGGCGGGCCAGCCGGCGGCCGGCCTCGCGCAGGGTTTCCAGTCGTTTGGGGAAGGCGAAGCGCACGGTATTGTGCCCGTAGCCGGGGAGTCCGTAGAAGGTGACGCCGGGGACGACGGCAACGCCGATCTCTGTGGTGAGCCAGCGGGCAAAGCGCACGGAGTCCCACTCGGCTTGGGGGATGGGCAGATGGCTGTAGTCGGCCATGGTGTAGTAGGCCCCTTCGGGGCGATTGGCAACAAAGCCGACTTCATCCAGGATGCTCATCATCAGGTCCCGGCGCTCGTGGTATTCTTCGGTCATGCGCTCGTAGTAGCTGGCAGGGAGATTGAGTGCGGCGACGGCAGCAGCCTGCAGCGGCGTGGGGGCGCAGATGGTGAGGAAGTCGTGGGCCGGGCGCAATCCCGCTGCCAGATGCGAGGGCGCGATGCCGTAGCCCAGCCGCCAGCCTGTAACCGCGTAGGTCTTGCCAAAGCCACCCAGAGTGATGGTGCGTTCGCGCAGCGCTTCCATACTGCCGGGACAGATATGACGCCGGCCGTCGTAAAGGATGCGGTCGTAGATTTCGTCGGTGATGACAACCAGGTCATTTTTCAGGACTACCCGGATCAGCCCGGCCATCTCTTCGTCGTCGAAGACGCGGCCGGTAGGATTGTGGGGGGTGTTGAGCAAAACAGCCCTGGTGCGCGGGGTCACCGCGGCGGCCAGCCGTTCGGGGTCCAGCCTGTAATCGGGGGCTTCGAGGGCTACCGCCACGGGTTCGGCCCCCGAGAACACAGCAGCAGGCCGATACATCTCGTGCGCGGGCTCGATGATGATAATCTGCTCGCCGGGGTTGAGTACGGTCATCATGGCGGCCACAATCGCTTCCGTCGTACCGCACGTGACCACGACATGTTCGTCGGGATCGACTTCCCAGCCAAGACGTTCACTGTAGACCTCGGCCAGCTTTCTACGCAGGGGGGTATAGCCCCACGTGAAACTGTATTGGTTGAGGCCGCTTCTCATCGCCTCCACTGCGGCGTCAACCATCGCCTTAGGCGGCGGATAGTCGGGAAACCCTTGGCTTAGATTGATAGCCTCATGTTGGACGGCCAGCCGCGTCATCTCCCGGATGACCGACTCGTTGACTTGGGAAAAGCGCTGAGCGATTTCCATGGTGCTCCTCGGTGGTGTGGGATGCTGAGATCGGCATTATAGCACTCACCCTGGCGAATGAATGAAGGCGGAGGAGTGGTGGGCAGGGGGTGTTCAAGCGCGAGGGGAGAGGACACTGTATCAGTTTAGTCGATGGCAGATGCAAGCGCCTGCGGCTACGACCGACTGAAAGCCGGCTCCTATAGGTGGGGCCCAAGGCCGTTGATGCCCGGCTGAAGTCAGTCCAAGCGGGTTTCGCCAGAGGCCGGCCGGCGGAGACCGGTCTGTGGACGCAGGTCTAGACAGGCTGACTTTTAGTCAGCACGCAAAGGACGCCATGAGGCTCTGGCTCTCAACGCATGGGACATCGACAGCACACTGACCAAATTGCTACAGTCTTAGGGGGGAGGAGATGATTTTCGTTTTGGCTTCTCCCTGGTAGAATGGGATCAGTGTGGAGTCTGCCCTATGAATAGTCCGGTCCCATCCTCTTTCCCTTCACCCGCCGATAGACGAAAAATACTGGCCGCCTGGCTGCGCGCCGTTCCCCAAAGCCGCCATGACCCCCTGCCCCTCGAGGCATTGCCCGGACCTCCGGGTTGGGCCGAAGCCCTGGCCCTTTTCTTGCAGACATGGGGCGCCGTGGAGTTAACGGCCCAGGGGATTCGCGCCGTGTCGCAACCCGCGTACTATTTCCTGCACAGCCTGGCAGCCTGGGTGGAGAGTGGAGGGCCGATCGTTGCCGACTGGTCCGAAGAGCAGGGAGCCGGGGCCAAGGCCCCCCTGGCCGGTGCTTCGTCGCTGGTTCTGCTGCTGGAAAAGGAGCGTCTGGCCCGTGATCCCGATGCCGCACCCATTCGCAAAACGAAGGTCGCCCAGATCCTGATCGTGTGCAGGGAAGATACCCCGCGTTTTCTCACACAGTGGGATCCTCGTTCCGACAGCTATCAGCTTATCGGCGGTCGCCAGAAGCAGGATCGAGCCTGGGTGGAGCCCATCGAGACGACGGCCGTGCGTGAACTCGAAGAAGAACTTGCCGATCAGGTTTCCTACCGGTCAGGCGATTTCCGCCTGCAGTACCTGGCTACCGTAGCGGCCATGCGTACCCTCTCCCCGACCTTTGGTGCCTTGACCGCCTATGAATTCACCTTCTTCCAGGCGCTGGACCTGCCGCCGCTGAAACTGGGCCGCGACGATTACTGGGCGTGCCGAGCGGAATTGCTGGAAGGCCGGACCCGCCACGGTCGGCCCATACGCAGCAGTCATATTCCCATCCTGGAAAAAACTCTGGCCACGACCATCGACCATCTCCCCTCCTCCTTTAGAGAGGCATGCAATGACTGAGCTCATCTTTCTGGGCGTGGGTGCCATCCGGCCGGCCGTTCCGGGGGACCACACGGCCTTGCTCATCCGCTACAACGAGAAGACGCTCCTGCTCGACGCGGGGCCTGCCCTGATGGTCCAGCTTGAGCGGGCCAGCGTCGAGCCCGAGGAGATCAGCCACGTCTATTTCAGTCATCAGCACGGCGATCACACCCTGGGCAGTCCTATTCTCCTCTTTCATCACCGGCCGCGGTACTATCTGGCCGCAGCGGAGGTTCTGCGCGCCTGGCGCAAACTGCTCGAGATCGCCTATCCTCGCTTTATCGATACCATCGCCGATGAGATCATCCTGCACCCGTTGCCTGTAGCCCATCCCCACGTCTGGCCCGAGCTTCCCGGCGTGTGTGCCCGGCTGGCGCTGGTGTACCATTCGCGGCTGCCTGCTTTCGCCTTGCGTCTCGATTTCGCTTGCGAGGACGAGGAGCCTTTCAGCATCGTCTATACGGGCGACACTGCGGCCACAGAGCGCGTCAGCGAACTGGCCCGCGGCGCCGATCTGCTCATTCACGAAGCCACTTATTTGACCCCTCACCCCGAAGGCAGCGACGGCATCCACTCCAGCGCGTTCGAGGCCGGTCAGATAGCCCAGGCCGCGGACGTGCGTGCCCTTGCACTCACACACCGTCTTGCCGGAGACCCCGAAGCCTGGCGGGCCGAAGCTGCGCGCGCCTTTTCCGGCACCATTCTCATCCCCATGGCAGGCGACCGGCTGCGCCTGCCCCAGGACCTGCCTCAGCGATGAACCGGCCCCCACTCCCGACCGCGAAAACTGCTGCCTCACCGACGGCACGAGAAGCCCTCAACAGAATTACCATCGTACTGGTCGAGCCGCAGAATCCCGACAACATCGGCGGCGTGGTGCGCGCCATGATGAATATGGGGCTGCAGAATCTGCGCCTGGTCAATCCCAAGCGTTACGATCCCTTCCGTATCAGCGCAGCGGCCCACCGCAGCGAGGAGTTCCAAAAGCGCATCGAATTCTACGATAGTCTGGAGGAAGCGCTGGCGGACACCAACCTCGTCGTTGCAGCCAGCAATCGTCGTCGCCGGCTCGGCCCACCCATCGAATCTCCCAAGACCCTGGCCCCTATCTTGCTCGAGCACGCGTACTATGGCCGCCCTGCCATCCTTTTCGGCCGCGAAGACTGGGGGCTGCCCAACGAGGTGGTCAGTCGCTGTCACTATCAGCTCACGATTCCGACCAATCCCGAGTACGGGTCTCTCAACCTGGCTCAGGCCGTTCTGCTTGTCTCCTATGAACTACGCCAGGCCGCCCTGCCCCAAGAGAACATCTTCCCCGAGACCATCGATCCCAAAGACCCACCGGCTACCGAGGCCGAGTTCACGGCCGCGGTAAAGGCGCTGCTCGACGTGCTGGACAAGGCAGGCTTCTTTAAGCCCGGCCAGGAACCGGCCAAGCGGCTTAAGGTCGATCGCCTGCTGCGGCGCACTCGCCCCACTGCTTCCGAGGCAGGTCTCTTGCGCGCAATGGGGTATGTGTTGGACCGCGCCGTGAGGCAAGGGCCCTGGCCTCACGCCCGCTCGCGCTCCCCCTCGTCCGCGGATACGCCGGAGTCCTGAGCCGACCTTTTCATATCTCTGTCACCATGCCCATTCAAGTCGATCTCATCCTGTACAACGCCCACATCTACACCCAGTGGCCCCGGCACGCCTGGGTGGAGGCCGTGGCCATTCATGGGGGCCGCATTCTGGCCTGTGGCAGCGACGAGGAGATCCTGCCGCTGGCGCGCGCCAGGACCACCTGTATCAACCTGGAGGGGCGGCTGGTCCTTCCCGGCTTCACCGACTCGCACATCCATTTCTACGATATCGCCTGGCGTCGTGGGCAGCTCGCACTCTACGATGCCGTCAGCCTGCAAGACCTGCAGGCGCGCGTACGGGCCTATGGGCGCGGTCTCGCGCCCGGCGCCTGGCTGGTAGGCTATGGCTGGAACGAAAGCTCGTGGCCCGACCCCCGCTTCCCCACCCGCCATGATCTCGATCCTCTTACCGACGGCCATCCTGCCATCCTCTGGCGTACCGACCTGCACGCAGCCGTTGCCAATACGGCAGCTCTGCAGGCCGCGGGAATCGGTCCGCAAACGCCCGATCCTCCGTCAGGCGTCATCGACCGGGACGATGAGGGCCGGCCCACCGGCGTCTTGCGCGAGCTGGCCATCAACCTGGTACGCAGGATCATACCGCCGCAGGAGGAGAAGACCGCTACGGCTAACTTGCTGGCTGCTGCTGAGGAGCTACATCGGCTGGGCATCGTCGCCGTCCACGACCAGCGCATGAAGGACCATCACGAAGAGGGGCCGGAAGCCCTGCAGACCTATACCCGGCTCCGCTACAGCGGCCAACTCCCTCTGCGGGTAAGCTGCAACATCGAAGCAGCCCATCTCGACCATCTCATCATGCTTGGATTGAAGAGCGGGTTCGGGGACGAGTGGGTGAGGCTGGGCCATGTCAAGCTTTTTGCGGACGGATCCCTGGGCGCACGCACGGCCTGGATGCTGGAACCCTATGAGGGCGAGCCCCACAATCGAGGGATGTATCTCACCCCGCCGGAAGAAGCCGCTGCCCTCATTCAGCGCGCCCACCGCCACGGTCTGGCCATCTCCATCCACGCCATCGGCGATCGCGCCAATCGCGAAGTGCTGGATATCTTTGCGGAGGTGCTGGCCGGGGAGAGTGAGCAGAGGCCGCTCATCCCCCACCGCATCGAACACGTGCAGACTATCCAGCCACAGGATCAGCCCAGACTGGCCGAAATGGGGATCACCGCGTCGGTCCAGCCCATCCACTGCACCGATGACATCCCCAATACCGACCGTTTCTGGGGTGAGCGCGGGCGCAACACCTATCCCTTCCGTACGCTCTTGCAGTTGGGCACCAATCTGGCGTTCGGTTCCGATGCGCCGGTGGCCAGCCCCAACCCCTGGTGGGGGATCCATGCTGCAGTGACGCGGCGTCGTCGTGACGGAGAGCCATCCGGAGGCTGGTATCCAGAGCAATGCCTGACCGTGGCGGAGGCCGTGGAAGCTTACACCTTGGGCGCGGCCCGCGCCATTGCCCAGGAGCATCAGCAGGGACGGCTGGCACCCGGCTATCTTGCCGACCTGGTGGCGCTGGATCGGGATATCTTCGCCTGTCCACCGCGCGAGATCGCCGACACGCAAGTAGACCTCACCGTTCTGGATGGCCGGATCGTCCACAGCAATCTGTAGTGGAGCTCGCACATCCCGCATCTCCCTAGAGAATACGCCATGACTTACTTCGACGCTCGGGAGAACGAATACGGCGGTATCGAGGTCCGCGGGGAGGCACTGCCCTCTTCGCCGGACCGTTTCTGTCGCGACCTGGGGGAAGCACTAAGGGCGTGGGAGCATGCGGGCTATAAGGTGGCCTGGCTGCAGATTCCCATCGCCAGGGCGGCGCTGATCCCCGTTGCGGCCGAGGCCGGTTTCCATTTTCATCACACGCGGCCGGATTATGTGATGATGGTCAAGGCGTTGTTTGCCGACGCGTTCATCCCGCCCTATGCCACTCACTATGTGGGAGCGGGCGGCGCGGTGTTTAATGAGCAGGACGAGCTACTGGTGGTGGTGGAGAAGCTGCATATCCGCACGCGGCCGCAGTTCTTCAAGCTTCCGGGAGGGTTGGTGGAAGAAGGCGAGCCCATCGTGCAAGGCGTCATGCGAGAGGTATACGAAGAGACCGGCATTCGCACACGTTTTCATTCTCTTATCACCATTAGACATAGTCATCACTGGAAGTTCGACAAGTCGGCGCTCTATTTCATCTGTCGCCTGGATCCCCTCAGCAGCGAGATCGCTATCGACGAAGAGGAGATCGCCATCGCCCGCTGGATGCCCGTCCAGGAGTTTCTGAACAACCCGCACGTCCATCCCTTCAACAAGTTCGTGATTCAGGCTGTCTTGGGCCGG
>RFJM01000408.1 GCA_003694905.1 Caldilineae bacterium | reverse complement strand
TTCTTTTCCTCGATGTCCAGATAGTGATCGCGGAAACCACAGGCCTGCGTGGTACAACCCGGTGTGTCGTCCTTGGGGTAGAAATACAGCACCACGCGCTTGCCGCGGTAGTCGGACAATCGCACACGCTCACCGGCGTCGGTGGTGGTCTCGAAATCCGGGGCCATATCCCCTACTTTGAGTTCGGTCATGGTAGTCATTACTCCATTTGTCTGTTACAATAAGATTCGGACTTTGTCTGGCAGGCGCCGGTTTCAGTCTAACCCTCTTCGGGCGCGAAAACAAGGTGCCATCTTCCAATTGACCGGCCGAAAGGGCAGCAGATGTCGAACCGGTGCCCCCTGCCCGGAGCGTGTATCAGCCTTTGCCAACGCAAAACAGGAGGAAGGAACAAGTCATGCGGCCGCGCCGAGCCATGCTCTTCATGCCGGGAGACAGTGAGCGTAAGATCGCCAAGGCCTGTACCCTGCAGGTTGACAGCATCATCATGGATCTGGAGGATGGCGTTGCCTGGAGCCAGAAGCAAAACGCAAGAGAGACCGTGCGCCGCGCTCTTCAGACCTTTGATTTCGGAGAGCGAGAACGCGTCGTCCGCATCAACCCGGAAGGTTCGGGCCTGGAAGAGGACGATCTTGAGGCAGTTCTCCCCGGACAACCGGATGCCATCGCACTGCCCAAAGTCGAGACACCTGCCCAGCTCATCTGGCTAGACGATGCTCTCACCCGCTGGGAAACCCGGCAAGAGGCGGAAGTCGGTAGTATCGCCATCCTGGCCATCGTCGAAACTGCTCTGGGCATCGTGAACCTGCGCGAGATCGCCCAGGCCAGTCGCAGGCTCCAGGCCCTGCTATTCGGCGCCGAAGACCTGGTCGGCGACATAGGAGGCGTGCGCACAGCCGAGGGCCGCGAAGTCTTCTATGCGCGCAGCAAACTGGTCACCACGGCCGCTGCCTTTCGACTCCAGGCTATCGACCAGGTGTTCACCGATTTGCACGATCTGGAAGGGCTGGAACGGGAATGCCGCCAGGCCGTACAGATGGGCTATCAGGGGAAAATGGCCATCCACCCCCGTCAGGTTCCCGTGATCCAGGCGGCCTTCTCGCCTACCCCCGCACAAATCGAGGCCGCCCGCCGTCTCATCGACGCCTACCGGCAATATCAGGCCAGGGGCAGCGGCGTCTTCACTCTCGACGGCAAGATGGTCGATGCTCCCATGATCCGCGCTGCCGAACAGATCCTGGCGCGGGCACGCCAGCAGAACGTACCCCACCCCGAGCATGAAAACGGGGACGGCCGCGAGTAATCCGCGGCCATCCCCTTGGCTGGTCACAGACGCGGCCCGGCCGCCAGCACCTTCTCCGACACCTCGTCGGCGAATTGCTTGAAATTCTCCTGGAACATATGCGCCAGCTTGCGCGCCTGCTCATCGTAGGCCGCGCCGTCGGACCAGGTATTGCGCGGGTCCAGAATGTGGTCGGGAACATTGGGCACATGGACGGGGACATGGACGCCGAACACCGGATGCGGGCGCGTCTCCACATCGTCCAGGTCGCCCGCCAGTGCCGCAGCGACCATGGCCCGCGTGTGGCCGATATTCATGCGCCGTCCCACGCCGTAGGGCCCACCCGTCCAACCGGTGTTCACCAACCAGACATTGGCACCGTATTTTTCTACCCGCTCGGCCAGCATCCTGGCGTAGGTGAAAGGGTGCAAAGGCAGGAAGGGCGCACCAAAACAGGCGCTGAAATTCGGCTGCGGTTCCGTCACCCCGCGCTCGGTGCCTGCCACTTTGGCCGTGTAGCCGCTGATGAAATGGTACATGGCCTGCTCGGGCGTAAGACGGGCAATCGGAGGCAACACGCCAAATGCATCCGCGGTCAGGAAGATGACGTTCTTCGGATGGCCGGCCATGCCCTCGCGCGAGGCATTGGGAATGTGGGATATGGGATAGGCCGCGCGCGTGTTCTCCGTGAGACTGGCATCACTCAGATCGATACGCCGCGTAATGGCATTGTAGGCAACGTTTTCGAGAATCGTGCCGAAGCGCCGCGTGGTCGCATAGATCTCCGGCTCCGCTTCGGGAGATAGGTTGATCACCTTGGCATAACAGCCGCCCTCGAAGTTGAAGATGCCCTTGTCGCTCCAACCGTGCTCATCGTCGCCGATCAACACCCGCGACGAGTCGGCACTCAAGGTCGTCTTGCCCGTGCCCGACAGCCCGAAGAAGATGGCCACATCCCCCTCCGCCCCCATATTGGCCGAACAGTGCATGGGCAATACACCACGCTGCGGCATCAGATAGTTCATCACCGAAAAAATGGACTTCTTGATCTCTCCCGCATACGCGGTCCCCCCGATCAGAATCATGCGTTCCGCGAAATTGAGGATAATGAAAGCCTGCGAATTGGTCCCATCGGTCTCCGGATTCGCCGTAAAGCTGGGCACCTGGATGACCGTAAACTCCGGAATGTGCCGCATCAACTTCTCGCGGTCCAACTCCCTGATAAACATGTTGCGCACGAAGAGATTGTGCCAGGCCGTCTCGGTCACCACGCGGATGGGCAGACGATAGTCAGGATCCGCGCCCGCGTAGCAGTCCTGGATAAACACCTGGCGTCCCTCCAGATAGGTCATCATGCGCTCCTTCAAACGCGTGAACGCCTCCCGTTCGAAGGGCCGATTGATCTTGCCCCACCAGATCTTATCCTCGGTGGAGGACTCTCGCACGATGAAACGGTCATTGGGAGAGCGACCGGTGTGTTGGCCTGTCCTCACGGCCAGCGGTCCCAGATGCACCGTCACACCTTCGCGATTGCGTACGGCCGTATCATGCAGCGCCGGGCTGGGCAGATTCCACCAGGCAGCCCAGAGATTCCTCAGACCGTGATTCTCCAGGCCGTAATGACTGGCAGCGGCGCCGAATTGATGGACATCCTTCATGGGTTTCTCCTGTTGAATGGGTTCGGATGGTTTCGGTGTGTTCATGATGCTACTACCTGGCTCTGCCTCGATGGAAAGTGAGATGACAGGACCGATAGCATGCCGGTGATCCCCTCGCCATCATCTGAGCGACTCTCCCGGCAATGCTACGGCATGCATCTGCCGGGCACTGAGAAAGGATGGCGAGCGATCGTTCAGGGGTAAGGCATATTACCAGATTTCGATCTCGTAGTCGGCCAGCACACAGTCAAGCCGGCCGTTGGACACCTGCGCGATGGCCTTCTCCAGCAGACCATGGGCATAGCCGCTCTCGTTGCATACGGTGACCAGCGCGATGAGCGCGCGTGTGCGCTCATCCTGCGCGCCGACCTCGGCCGCCGCAAGATTGTAGTCACGCCGCAGTCGACTCAGCACCGACTTCACAACGCGGCGCTTGTCCTTGAGCGACATGCTGCCGGGAAGATCCAGTTCGAGCACGGCGGAAGCAATAACCATGTTTGACATCGTTCGCCAACAAGGTACTGTTCAGACGCGTTCGGTCCAGGCCGGATTGGCATACTTCTCGGCCTCCAGCTCTGCCGCCAGCGCCTCTTCTTCAGGACTGAGCTCACCCTCCTCGAAGTCGACGTTCAGCGCGGAGTTGAGACCGTCGATCAGCACCGTTGCCGCTTCCCAAAAGGTGACGCGTCGGCCTAACTGCTCGGCCACCGTTGTGGCCCGGGATGCCACCAGCCGCTTGAGGGCCGCGCGCTCCTCCGGTGTGGGCAACGCCAGCACATCCACCAACCGGGTGATATCCCCGTAGAGGGGCAGAGAGCCGTGTTGCAACACATACCCCGCGCGCCGGCTTTGGGCCGAACCGATCAGTTTCTTGCCGCCTGCACAGATTTCATACGCGCTGGGCACTTCGAAACAGACCGCACTCACATCCGGCCCCGTGCGACTGCTGCCCGGAGCCTTGACCGCTGCGATGCCCAGCCGCTGCAGTCCCAGCACCAGTCCCTCGCTCAACCGCATGTAGCTGTCCAGGATGGCCCCGCTCAACCTCGGCTCGTCCTGGGGACCGGCAATGCTGTAGGTTAGCTCATCGATGTGCAGAATCGCCCGCCCCCCGGTAGGCCGCCGCACCAGACCGTACCCCCTGGCCCGGATGGCAGCGCGATCCACCTCGGCAATTGACTGATGCCGGCCCAATGACACCGTTCCCGGCTGCCATTGATAAAAGCGCAGCGTGGGCGGACTATGTCCCTGCGCACTGAGTGTGGCAATGGCTTCATCCACCGCCATGTTACGCGCACCCGACGCAGGCGGCGTAATGATCAGCCGCCAGACCGCCGGAGGTGCCGGTGCCGGCGAGAAAACCGTTTGCGAGTGCTCGACATCCATAACAGCCAGATCAGTGCGAACTCGAAGAAAACGGCAGGCTGGAAACCGTAGCCGTTACCGATGCTTCTTCCTGTCCTACCCGGACGGCGGTACCCGGCTCATGGTAGGGACGTTTGAGATACGCCAGGGCCAGATGCCCCAGTCTGGGCGAAAACGCCGCCGAGGTCACCATGCCGATGGTCTGCTTCCCCACCCGCACCTCACTTCCCGCGGCCATCTCTTCCGCCGACCGCAAACCCACCAGATGCCGGGTCACCTTATCGTACGTGAGCTGCCGGGCGATGACTTCCTGAC
>RFJM01000407.1 GCA_003694905.1 Caldilineae bacterium | reverse complement strand
CCCTGGGAGTCGGATTCGCCGCGTATTCTGGCCGTGGCGCAGCCATGAAGCTCTGGGACAGTAAAGGGGGTGCTTGGCTTACGGAAGTTTGGAACGATTCGGAAGAAAATGGAATAAGCTCACCTACCAGGAGTCGATCATGACCGGCAGCGATGCTTACATCCGGATACAGGGTCTGAGCAAGTATTTTCGGGAAGGCAGCGTTGTTCATCGCGTGTTTGAGGAGGTGGATGCGGGCTTTCATCGCGGCGAGTTTGCGGCTTTATTGGGAAAGTCGGGGAGCGGCAAGAGTACGTTGCTGAATCTCATCAGCGGCATCGAGAAGCCGACGAGAGGGTCGATTATTATCGGCGGAGTGGACATTACAGGTCTACGCGAGCACGAGCGCACGCTATTCCGAAGAGATCATATCGGTTTTGTGTTTCAGTTTTTCAATCTGATCCCCACGCTCACGGTTGTGGAGAACGTTACGCTACCGCAGGAGCTGGCAGGCCGCGACCGTCACCTGGCGGAGATGAAAGCGATGGACCTGCTGGAACGGGTGGGGCTGGCCGACCGGCGGGATACGTTTCCGGACCGGCTATCGGGTGGCGAACAACAACGGGTGGCCATTGCCCGCGCGCTGGCACACGATCCCGAGCTGATTCTGGCCGATGAGCCCACCGGAAATCTGGACGAAGAGACAGGGCAACCGGTGCTGGAACTGCTGCTGCAGCTCACGCGCTCGGCAGGGGCCACGCTGATCATGGCCACGCACGATCAGGACATCGCCAGGCTGGCAGACCGCGTCTTTCTGATCCACGAGGGCAAGGTGACAGAGGAGAAACGGGAGGGAGCCCGTGATACGGCGATAAGGGCAATGGCAGGCAGCGAGGAGGTGAAGGGTGTTCGTGTCGATGTCTGATGTGCGGGGTGTGGTGCCGCTGCTACGAATGAGTCTGGTACGGATACGGCGGCGGCCTTTGCAGTACCTGCTGTTCGTAGTCGGTGTGGCCGTGGGCGTGGCGATGATGGTGTCGATCGATCTGGCCAATGCCTCGTCCCGCCGCGCCTTCCAACGTTCGACCGAAGCGATTGTAGGACGTGCCACGCATCGCATCGTGGGAGGACCTGGGGGGTTGGATGAGGGTCTGTATGTGCGGCTGCGCCGCGACCTGGGATACCGGCAGGCTGCACCGGTGGTGGAAGGGTTCGTGTTGGCAGTGGATGAGCCGGAACGTCCTCTGCGCTTGCTGGGCGTCGATCCTTTGGCCGAAGCGCCTTTTCGGGCTTATTTCGCAGGAGGGCAGGTGACGGGGGATCTGACTCAGCTGTTCACCCGCCCCGATACGATTGTCCTGCCCGAGAGTCTGGCCCGGCGATTGGGGGTGGGGGTAGGCGACAGTATTGAGCTGGAGGTGAGTGGCCGGCGCGTGCGAGGGTGGGTGGCAGGGTTGTTGCAGCCTAGGGATCCGGTGGCGCAACAGGGGTTGCGTAACGTGGTTCTGGCCGACCTGAGTACGGCCCAGGAGGTATTGGGGTGGGTGGGCCGTCTAAGTTATATTGATCTGATTGTGCAAAGAGAAGCGGATCTGGCCCGCATTGCGGATATCCTGCCGGCCGGGGCGCGGCTGGAACCGGCCGGCGCACGGAGCAATGCCGTACAGCAGATGATAGCAGCGTTCGAGTTGAATCTCTCGGCCCTGAGTTTGCTGGCGCTGGTGGTGGGGATGTTCCTCATTTACAACACGGTAACTTTTAGTGTGGTGCAGAGGCGGCAGTTGTTCGGTCTGCTGCGGGTGCTGGGTGCGACCGGGGAACAGATGTTTGCCCTGGTTTTGATAGAAGCGGGGTTGTTGGCGCTGGTGGGGACGGTGCTGGGGTTGGGCCTGGGGATTCTGCTGGGGCGAGGTATGGTTGTGCTGGTGACACGCACTATCAATGACATTTACTTTGTGCTGGATGTGCAGGGAGTGGATGTGCCCCTGCCGCTTCTGCTAAAGGGGCTGATTGTGGGCGTGTCCGCGGCGTTGCTGGCCACCCTGCCACCGGCGCTGGAAGCGCGAGGTACGGCCCCCAATAGCAGTTTGCAACGCTCAACTCTGGAATCCCAGGTGAGCGGAGTGGTGCCGTGGCTGGCGCCGTCAGGTACGGTGCTGGTCGTCCTGGGGGGACTGCTGTTGGTGCCTGCGAGTATGGGGTTGGCCGTCACGTTCGCGGGGTTGTTTGCGGTGCTTTTGGGGCTGGCCATCTTCACACCTCCTGTGACGTTGGGAGTGATGAGGATGTTGGCGCGGCCAGCGTCATGGGTGCTGGGGCCTGCGGGTCGTATGGCACCGCGGGATATTGCCCGTTCTCTCAGCCGGACATCGGTTGCTATCGCGGCTCTGATGACGGCCGTAGCCGTGATCATCGGTGTATCGATCATGATCGGATCGTTTCGCAAAACAGTTGAGAACTGGTTGAATGCCACGCTGCAAGCCGATGTCTATGTGGCGCCACCGGGGGTTACAACGAATCAGGCAGGGGGCACGCTGAGCGAGGAGGTGGTGGAGCGCGTGGCGAGATGGCCGGGGGTCGAGCAGGCCCTGTTCGCGCGCAGTACAACTGTGTATGTCACTGAGTTGGGTCGGGATGTGCATTTGCTGGCGGTGAGTGGTGATATTGCCCGCGGAGACAGGCCGGTGTTGTGGCAGGAAAGTGATGTCGAGGAGGTGTGGGCGCGATTGGCCGCCGGGGAGGGCGTTTTCATTTCGGAACCTCTTTTCCGGCGGGCGGGCTGGAGGTTGCCGCCTCCACGGCTGACACTACACACAGCCCTGGGACCGCGCACGTTTCCGGTGCTGGCGGTGCTCTATGACTATGCCAGCGACCAGGGTACTATCTGGATGGACCTGACGCTGTATCAGGAGTTGTGGCAGGATAGAGGGGTGACTTCGGCAGCGCTGTTTGTGGCGCCCGAGGTCGATGTAGATGCGTTGATCGCGGCGCTTGAAGAGGGATTGGGTGGCTACCAGAGGTTGGTGATCAATTCCAGCCGCGGGCTACGCCAGGCCTCACTGCAGGTATTCGACCGCACATTTGCGGTGACGGCCGCTTTGCAGCTGCTGGCAATGGTGGTGGCGTTTATCGGAATGCTCAGTGCCTTGCTGAGCCTGCAACTGGAGCGGACGCGAGAGCTGGGCATTCTGAGGTCCCTCGGCATGACCGTGAGAGACCTGTGGCAATTGACTCTGCTCGAAACGGGACTTATGGGCGGGATGGCAGGGTTGCTGGCGATGCCGACCGGTTTTGTGCTGGCATGGATTCTCATCTATGTGATCAACCTGCGCTCGTTCGGTTGGACGCTGGAGATGCAGTTGCAGCCCCGGTATTTCTTGCAGGCGTTTCTGCTGGCAGTTGTGGCGGCGCTACTGGCCGGGGTGTATCCCTCGTTCCGCCTGGGCAGGATGGTGGTTGCGGATGCGATTCGCCATGAGTAGTCGTCGCGTGTTGTTGCCGTTGTTCGGCGTTGTTGTGCTGCTGCTGGCGATGGTTGCGACGCTGTGGTGGCACAGGTCTCAGGCCGCTGACGAACCGCGCGGGAATGCGATTGTGGAGGCGTTGAGTGGCGAGGAGGTGGGCGGATACGCGCGGGCACTGACGCCGGGGGCGCTGCAGTTTCCACGCGATCTCGGCGCCCATCCCGACTACAGGACGGAGTGGTGGTATTACACAGGAAATCTTGAGACGCAGGAAGGGCGTGAGTTCGGTTTTCAGCTGACGTTTTTCCGGACGGCGCTGGCGCCACCCGGACGGTCGGCAACGGGCACAAGCGCGTTCCGCACTTCCCAGATTTACTTCGCGCATTTTGCAGTGAGCGATGTAGAGAGGGAGAGGTTTTTCCAGGACGAACAGTTTGCCCGCGGTGCGGCCGGTCTGGCGGGGGCGGAGGCCGTGCCATACCATGTGTGGGTGAATGACTGGGCAGCTCAGGAGCTGAAGGACGGGAGGGTGGCGTTGCAGGCGCAGTCTGAGGAGGCCGAGATCATGCTGTATCTCACCCCGACACTACCGCCTGTGTTGCACGGAGACGAAGGTCTGAGCCGGAAGGGAGCGCGGCCGGGAAACGCTTCGTACTATTACTCGATTGTGCGACAGGAGGTGAGGGGCGAGGTGGGGGTGG
>RFJM01000406.1 GCA_003694905.1 Caldilineae bacterium | reverse complement strand
CACCGAGACCATCATCGCCGAGGTGGTCTATGTGCTGTCTTCCCCGCGGCTGTACAACCTCTCCCATGAGGCCATTCGCCAGCGCCTGACGCCACTACTCACCCTGCCCGGCCTGCGCATGCCCAAACGCGCCATCGTGTTGCGGGCGTTGGAGCTGTATGAAGCCCAAGACGTGGACTTTGAGGACGCTCTGACCGTGGCCCACATGGAACACTTGGGCATCGAAGAGATCATCAGCTATGACCGCGGCTTCGGCCGTTTCGCCCAAATCACCTGCATCGAACCCTGATTCGGCCATCATGGCCGACTCGATCCCCTTCATCCTCTCTGATCTGAAAGCCGAACGCGTGAGTCCGCACACTCTGCGCGCCTAGGCAACGACGTGCGGGCCTGCGTCAAACAGTCGCGGTTACCAGGGCTACGTGGTGCCGTAAGGGCCTGAAGCCCGCCACCATCAACCGCCGTCTCAACGTCATGCGCCGCTTTTAGGATGGGCCGCGCGCCAGGGCCTAGCCGATGATAGTCCGTTCGGGCGCCTGGACCCTCAAACGGACATTCCCTTCGTTGAAAAGGGTACATTTTAGATCGGTGATCTGCGGACATTCTCAATCGTTCTTGACAGCCGGGCTGTGGTGCCACTGTTTCAGACGGGTGAAGTGGCCCAGGACCGGGTCGTGGAACATCCATGGGCGGTTCACCGGGCCGGCGGGGCCATTCGCTGCTATGGATGGCTCAATCGCGAGTGCTCCGTAGCCGACTTTGGGGCGTCACGGTTCCCACCCAACGCGGCCAGGTCCTGTATCGTGATTGGCCACCCAGGTGTGCACGGTCTTGCCGGCCAAGGTGGCTATAGGAGAAGGATGCAGCCATCCCCTGCTCGCGGCGCCGGGGTCACAACCTGTCATTGCGAGGAGCGAAGCGACGAAGCAATCTCCTATTTGGGGGGTGGAAATTGCTTCGCCTGCGGCTCGCTATGAACGGACCTTACAGGGGGTGCAGGGGGTGCGGGAGAGCGCCCCCGCATCCGCGGCGTCGGCCGGCGAGACAGGCCGCCGAGGTTTCAGCCTATCGGGCAGAGTTGCATGTGGGACAGGCTTTCCAGCCTGTCCGTATGCCGGCCCACGCAGCACGCCGGCGCTGTTCTGCACGTTGGGCGGCCGCGGTGTAACCTGGCCGCTGGCCAGGCCGGCGCCCCACAAGGGTTGGCCGCGGAGCGCCGTGCACAGTTGGTGCCAGGACGCTGGTGGGCCCACACGTGCGTCGCCCTCTCAAGCTCAACCTTAACCTCCCGCCATTATCCATACCCTCTCTCATACGCGGAAGGCACCAGCGCGATGGCGCCGACGTTGGCTGGACCTCTTGTCCGGCCCCGTCTGTGGCACGGGCTTGCCGGCGTGCCGCCGCTGTGAGGGGTGTGCGCTGTCAGTCTACCCGGCTGCGCTCACTCATACACCCTGTGGAAGTCCCCTGCAAAGCGAATGATCAAGACGAAGGAGATGCCAATGCCCAGAGCCAATTGGGCCGCGGGCTCACCCAAGGCCACAAGCACCAGGGGAATGGTGGCCGAGATCAACATCACCGAGCGGGCCTGGTGTCGCAGGAAGCGATTGAGCAAGAGATAGAGAAGGGCGAAGATGGGAATCAACAGGGGGAAGAACCAGAGGGCCAGGCCGGCAGCCGTCGCTATGCCCATTCCCCCACGAAAGTCCGCGAAGATGGGCCAGCAATGCCCCGCGACCGCGGCCGTGCCCGCCAGCGGTACCATCCAGCCGTTGGGAACGATTTGCAACAATATCCAGACGACGAGCGCTCCTTTGGCCAGGTCCACCAGTCCCGTCACCACACCGGGCACAGGCCCGGCCAACCGCCACATGTTGGACCCGCCTGTATGCCCACTTCCGGCCTGGCGCGGATCTTCTGTTTTCAGCACGCGTGCCAGCAAGACGCCGGTGGGAAAGGAGCCGATGAGGTAGCCCGCCACCACTGCCAGCACCATGTTCCAGATGCTGAGGGCGCTCATACAATCACACGAAGCCGTTGCGGGATCAGGGTCACTTTCATGCGCCTGACGTTGTTCCCCACCACTTCGCCATCTGCCTGAGAGGGAAAGCCTTCGGGGCTGATGATCTCCAGCGCCGGTGCCCGCGCCATGGTCACCTTCGGGTGGTCCAGATGTTGGCCCTTCATGAATTTGGGGATCATGAGCAGCATGTCCAGACGGCTGGTCTTGCGCACGATACAGAGATCGAAGAGCCCGTCGTCGTGGCTGGCATGGGGCGCGGCCAGGAAGCCTCCCCCCAGCCGGGGACCGTTGGCGATCAGCGTCATGAGCATATCGAGATCGACCACCTCGCCGTCGAAGCGGATGGTGGTCTTGGGCGTGCGGTAGTAGATGAGCAGTGTTTTGAGCACGGCCACCAGGTAGATGGCAAAGCCGCGTAGCCGCTGGATTTTGTGCGCCTCGATATTGACCCGAGAATCGAAGCCGCCACCGATGATATTCACGAAGTAGCGCGGCTGTTCCCCCTCGGCTTCCACATAGCCCACGTCGATGACCCGGGTATGGCCCCGGCGTAGCCTGTCGATCGCGTCCTGCAGGCCACGGTCGAGCCCCAGCCCCCAGGCGAAATCATTGCCGCTCCCTACCGGCAGGATGCCAAGGGTGGTTGCGGCCACGCCTTCCTTCCCCTCGGCTGCCCGCAGGATTCCGTTGGCCACCTCGTGCACCGTGCCATCCCCACCCGCGGCCACAATCACCTCCGCGCCCGCCCGGGCCAGTTCCTCGGCCAGCTCGGTAGCATGTCCGCGATATTCGGTTAGCCGGATCTCGAACTCAAGCCCGCTATGGGCCAGCGCTTGCAGGCCCGCGTCGAGCTGATGGCTGCTATCGCCGCGATTGGCATGGGGATTGACGATGACAAACGTGTTCGGCATGAATTACCTCCTTTCAATGGGCTGAGGTCAGGATATTGTACACGCCCTGAGCGAAAGAGTATAATCGGCGAAAGCCCCACAAAAAGGATGTGAACCATGACAATCTCCGCATTTCAGGACTATCTCAACGAGCATCGCGATCGGCTGCTGGCCGATCTGGTCGAAGCATGCAGCATTCCTTCTGTGTCGGGTCAGATGGATGCCTGTGAGCAGATGGCAGCCTGGGTCGAGGCCCGGTTGCAGCGTCTCGGCGCCTCGGTCACCCGCTGGGAGACGGAGGGGGGACCGCCTATCATCTGGGGCGTCCTCGGCGAAGGTTCCGCCAGCATCCTCTCCTACAGTCACTATGATGTCCAGCCCGCCGACCCGCTGGACCTGTGGCAAAGCCCGCCCTTCGAGCCGAGCGTGCGCGAGGGTAAGCTCTACGCGCGCGGGGTATCGGATGACAAGGGGGACCTGATGGCACGCATCCACGCCGTGGAAATGTACCAGGCCCTGCACGGAACGCTGCCGCTGGTGTTTAAGTTCTTCGTGGAGGGGGAGGAGGAAGTCGGCAGCCCCCATCTGGCTCCGGTGGCCCAGGCCCATGCTGACGAGCTCAAGTCGGACGGTTGCCTGTGGGAGGCAGGCGAAGTCGATGAGCATGGCCGCTACACCATGTACCTCGGCGTCAAAGGTATCCAGTATCTGGAACTGCGCGTGCGCGGGGCCGATACCGACCTGCATTCGGCCTACGCGCCCATGGTGATCAACCCGGCCTGGCGTCTCGTACAGGCGCTGAATACCATCAAGGCACCGGATGACCGGATCACCATCGACGGTTTTATGGAGCATGTGCGGCCGCCTACCCCGGCCGAAGAAGCCCTGGTAGAGCGCATTCCCTTCGACGGTCAGGCTCTGCGCAGCCGTTGGGGACTCAGGAGCTGGCTCAACGACATGGACGACCGCGAGGCGTTGCGGCAATTCGTCTTCGCCCCTACCTGCACCATCTGCGGCCTCCGCTCCGGCTTTATCGATGCAGGCACCAAGACCGTCCTACCCAGCCAGGCTTTTGTCAAGCTCGACTTCCGCCTGGTGCCCGACCTGACGCCGGAGTTGGTGGTAGAGCTGTTGCGTGCGCATCTGGACCGCCGCGGCTTCCATGACATCGAGATCGTGCCCCTCAGTTCCTTGAGCAGTTCGAAAGCAGACCCCGAATCTCCCTTTGTCAGGAAAGTCATCGCCGTAGCGACAGAGGTCTACGGCCACGAGCCCGTAGTATATCCATCGCACGGCGGCAGCGGGCCCATGTATCCGCTGGCATCGGGTCTGGGCATGGACAGTGTCACGGTGGGGGTGGGCTATACGGGTAGCAACCTCCACGCGCCCAACGAGAACATCCGCCTGGAAGACTATTTCAACAACGTGCTCTTCCTGGCCCGCCTGTTGCAAAGCTACGCCGGCGCGTAAACCCCTCCGCGCGTGCAGCCTCTCCCTCGCGCGCAACGGAATGCGGATTTCTACTTCCGCGCGACGCCCTAACCCCGACGGAGCGGCGTCGCGCGGAAGT
>RFJM01000405.1 GCA_003694905.1 Caldilineae bacterium | reverse complement strand
TGGGCGGCATGGTGTTTCCATAGCTTGACCCAGGCATGGGGATTGTCACGCCATTCGGGCAGGAAACATAGAGGTGTGCCATCGGCCTTGGTGGGGAGCATGGTGCAGGCGGTGAAGTCGATGCCGATACCGATGACGTCGTCCGGATCAACACCGCTTTGCTCCAGCACCGCGGGGATGGTGGTCTTGAACACTTCGATGTAGTCGGCCGGGTCTTGCAAAGCCCAGTCGGGTTCCAGCTCGATGTCCGTACCGGGCAGCTTTTCGTCGATGACACCGTTGGCGTAGGGGTGCACGGCCGTGGCCAGTACTCGACCGTCGGCGACGTCGACGATGACCGCTCGACCCGACTCGGTACCGAAATCCACACCTATGGCATAGCGCTTGTTACTCATAGTGACTCGCGATGTTGGCTGAATGTGACGGTGAGTAGCGACTGACCGAAGGGTGTCGCACGACTTGATTCGCCGTCAGAGGATCTCGAGAATGGCAGGACGCTGCATTTCGACACCATCTACCTCGACGGTGAGCATGGGCCAGTCGTCGATGGCCGTGAGCACCTCATTGCCCTCCTCGCCGATGAGGATGCTGTCCTCGGACTTCGCACCGGTGATGGAGGGATTCCAGGCATAGACCTGGCCCACCACCACCTCCTCTCGCGCGAAGGGCGTGGCCACCAATTCGCGGGGTTCATAGCCGGCCGGACCACCCTGATGATGCAGTTCCCATTCGTCGGCGAAACCCGTGGCAGCGTATTCGGCCTGCCCGCGCTTGAAGATCTCGCCCAGGGTTGCACCCGGTCGCGTGGCCTGGATGAACGCTGCATCCACCCGCGCTACAGCCTCTGCCTTGCGCCGCAGCTCGTCCGGCAGCCGGCCGAAGTGGATCAGCCGCGTGATAGAGCAGACCAGTCCGTCTTTGCGGCCACAGAGCACCAGCATGGCATAGCGTTCCATGCGTTTGGCCGTCGGCAGCGGATGCCTGAACCTGAAGACGCGTTCGTCGCTGGCCACCAGGTTGACGATCGCCTGTGCGCCGCGGCGTTCGGTTTCGAAAGCCAGCAGGCCGGCCATCTCGTATTCGCTCATGCCCGGCTTCACCGCGCGGATGGCCGCATTCATGGCCTGGGCGCAGATCTTGCCCAACTGCCGAAACCTTTCGATCTCCTCCGGCCCCAGGCAGGAGCGCTCGTAGGCCAGAGCCCGGCCCAGGTCCTTGACGCCCTGCATGGTCACATCCGCGCCCAGCCACAGGCCCGCAGTCAACTGCGAGATCTCTTCCCGCTGCCGGTGCCAGGGCGAGACGCGAAACTCCCAGCCCTGCTCCGCCAGCTTTTCTTCCTGCTCCAGGCGCGTGGCTTCGATGTTGTTGGTGAAGAGATAGAGATGGTCGGGCGTGATCAGCAGGCTGGCCTCCCCCTCACTGACGGCCGTATTCACATAGGAGGCCGCGCCGCAGGTGGCCCAGGCGAAGCTGCTCACCCGCTTGAGCAACACCGCATCCAGGGTTTCCCGCTGCAACAGTGCCTTGATCCGCTCTAGTTTGCGCCGGAATTCGCTCATGGTACGACTCTCATCAGCCTCGGTGGTGGTAGACGTCCCAACCCAGATACTTGCTCAGGGCCTCATGCACGCCCGCTGCCGTCGTGGAAAGGTTGATGGCAACATGATGCTCGAAGCCTTGTTCGCAGATGTAATGCAGCAGCTTCTGCAGATTGGGAACTCGGACGACACCGTAGCCACCGAAGGTCTGCAGGGGATCATCGGTCACTTCTCCCTCGCCAACATAGGCCACGATCTTGCCGTTGAGATCATCGGTGGAGATGCGCAGATAGGTGAAGGGCTCGAAGCGCACCCGCCCCACCACCGTGCCGTAGGTGTTTTCCTTGCCGACGGTGCCGGCGATGATGTCCTGGTAGGACATGACGGGGATGTCCTCCGCGCGGATGTTCTCCACGCTTTGGTCGACGAAAACATCTTTGGGTAGATTGGAGCAGTGGAAGATGACGCCTTTGTCGGGGTCATCGCCGTAGTTGTTGTTCCAGTCCACGATGGCGCTGGGCTTGCCCGAAGCGAGAGCCAGCGCGTACATGGCAACCGTACCGGCGACGTCCACTTCGCATGCCGAGGGCATGAGATTGTTGCTCATGATACTCATGAGGGTGCACGGCACCACGCCGAAATACTCCTCCAGCGCGGTCCAGCACTGGATGGCGCTGGCCACGAGACGGTTTTCCGCCATCCAGGCGTCCACAGCGGCACCAAACTTGGCCATCTTGAGCAGCGCTTCCGAGGGAATGCCCTCGGTGCGGATGTAGCCCTTGATCTGGGCCAGCTTCGCCGTGACGGCAGCGGCGTCATCGGCCAGCGCGTTCACCCGTCCAAACAGATCGAACAGATCGATGGTCTCGACGGTGATGCCGGCATTCTCAAAGAGCTTTTCGCTGAAGCGCACCGTGTTGAAGGCAGCGGGCCGTGCACCGATGGCACCCACGCGCGCCTTCCTCAGCCCTCGCACCACGCGACACGTTTGCACGAATCGGCGTAGATCCTGGCGGAAGCTCTCGCTCTCGGGGTCCACCGTGTGCAGGGTGGTCAGGCTGTACTTGATGCCGTACTGACGCAGATTGTTGCAGACCGACATCTTGCCGCAAAAGGAATCACGGCGGTTGGCCAGGGTCATGCGGTCCGCTTCATCGGGGAAGGCGTGGATGAGCACCGGTACATTCAGCTCCGACCAGCGCAGCGTGTTGGCCACCGCCCGCTCGTCGCCGAAGTTCGGCAGCGTCACCAGCACACCGTCGATCTCGTCACGATGGGCGCGGAAGAGCTCGGCGCACTTCTGGGCATCGCTCAGGCTCTCGACGCTGCCGTAAGTCGTGTCCTCCGGGCCCAGGGTGATTGCCTCGATACCTTCCTCCGCCAGCACGCGCAGGATCGTCTCGCGGCCCGACTCGCAGAGGTGGCTGGGGAAGAAACCCCGGTTCCCCACCAGTACGGCCAGCTTTGGTTTGTTTGCTTCTGACATCATTTTCCTCCTTGGGCGGTTGGCTTGCCGTCCTCCTCCTTTGCCGGGTGGCCCGGTGGGACGGGTGTTTCATCCCGAAGCCGCTGCAATAAGAGAGGGCATCCGGGCGGAGGGAGGACCGGTGCATGACTAGAATTGCGGAGTTTGGGAATGAATGACTTGTCTGGGTTGGCTGCTCTCGCGAATGATTAGTTGGGGTTGGAGTACCTGTGTCTTGGGTTCGATTACCTCGCCGCGCTGTTGGGCCTCGATCAATTGCACCACCGTCTCCACTGCCCGGCATCCCAATTCGTGCTGATCATGCCGGATAGTGCTCATGGGGGGCCAGAAGTGGGCTGCTTCGGGAATGGCGTCGAACCCGACCATGGCGATGTCGTCGGGCACTGTGATGCCTTGCTCGTGCAAGTAGTGGAGCGCACCCAGCGCCATCTGGTCGTTGGCCACGAAAACCGCAGTGATGTCGGGCGCCTGATTCAGCAGTCGGGCCATGGCCTGCCAGCCCCCCTTGGCCGACCAGTCGCCCTCCACCCACAGCTTCTCCGATGGCATGATACCGGCCTCGACCAGGCCCTCCTCCCACCCGCGCTTCCGTTCCCGTGCCTCCCACCAGACCAGGGGACCGGTGATGTGGCCTATGTGCTCGTGACCCAGTTCGACGAGATGCGCGGTCGCCAGCCTGGCGCCAAGACAATTGTCCACTGCCACAATGTGCCAGCCCTCGCGGCTGTGTTGCGTCAGGAAGACAATGGGGACATCGAGCGAATCCAGGCGTTCCTGAAAGCCGCGGCGATTGTCTTCCATCTCGGGTACGGCCCAGATGATGCCGTCCACCTGCCGGGAGCGCAGATCGTCCAGGATCGGCCCCACGTCGTAGCCTCCGAAGGTACGCAACTCCTTCAGGACCAGGGTGTAACCCAGGGCCTCGGCGCGGGCGGTAATGCCGTTCAAGGTGCGCGAAGGGCCGATATACATCAGTCCGGCGGTGACGACGCCGAGGGAGTAGCTGCGCTGCTGGCTGAGGCTGCGGGCCAGGACATTGGGCTGATACCCCAGTCGCTCGATGATCTCGAGCACGCGCTGGCGGGTTTCAGGGGCGACATCGGGGCGTTCGTTGATGACGCGTGAGACGGTTTGCGCCGATACACCCGCCTCCTGAGCCACCTGTTTGATTGTCACGCGCCGGGAAGGAGTTGAGGCCATAAGGACGTTCCAGGTGTGCTTGTGATCGTTCCCGTTATCGTTCACGAGCATTATAGCACAGGTTTGCCACGCGGGTCAAGGGTTTTCGCGAGGCGCGCCGAGGTTTCAGCTTCTCGCGCCGGGCTACATGTGGGACGGGCTTTCCAGCCTGTCCGCATACCTGAACACACGGCATGACACGGCATGCCGAAGCGGTGGGGGGCGGTTGCGTGTGGCCGCGGCTTCAAGTTGCGGCGCTGCCCCCCCGACCGCCCCGGGGACTACACGATGCTTCCCCAGATCCCCACGTAGGACACGGCGCCGCCGTGTCTCTGCTCGGCGCCGGGTCTGCGGTCGGGGACAAGACCCTGGGTTGAGGTGCATCCACGGGCGGATCACCGGGTCGGCGGGACCATCGGCGGCTATGGAAGGCTCAATTGCGAGTGCTCCGTAGCCCACTTTGGGGGGCGTCACGGTTCCCACCCAACGCGGCCAGGTCCTGTATCGTGACTCGCCACCCAGGTGTGCACGGTCCTGCCGGCCAGGGTGGCTATAGGAGAAGGGTGCACCCCCCTGCCCGCGGCGCCGGGGTCACAACCTGTCATTGCGAGGAGCGAAGCGACGAAGCAATCTCCTATTTGGGGGGTGG
>RFJM01000404.1 GCA_003694905.1 Caldilineae bacterium | reverse complement strand
CGGCGGCACCGAGGAAACCATCTTTGCCTCCCTGGAAGATGTGCTGGAGTCCTACCGCAGTCGGGGTACGATGGAGACCGCTATCACGTATCCTGACGGCAAGGTCGATAGCACGAACGTAGAGTTTGCCATCGACTGGGTGCGCACGGAGGGACCCTTTGGTGGCGACATGGCTATGCGGGTAAGCGGCTTTGATACAGCTGCGGGTGAGGGCCAGCCCGAAGTCCCCAGCGAAGTGGCCATCTATGCTGTGGGTACCAACATGCTGATGAAGCTGGGCGAAGAATGGGTCACCGCTCCCAGAGAGGGCGACGAGGTGGACCAGTTGCCGGCTATATTCAGCAGACCGGATGAACTGGTCACCGATCTCCAAGACTTCAAGAACGAGGGTGAGGAGACAGTCAACGGCATCGATGTGGTGCACTATTCCTTTGACCAAGCACCTTTCCTGGACATGTTGTTGGGGCTCGAACAGGGACTGGACCTGAGCGCAGCCGATATTCGCATCCTGGGAGACATCTGGGTAGCCACGGACGGCAACTACGTGGTCAAGTTCGCATGGAGTCTGGAGGGTAAGGACGTGCCCGATACCGATGAGGAGGGCAATGAGGTCCTGACCGATGTATCAATACGCTGGGTATTCGAGTTGACCGAAGTGAACACCCTGGATGCCATCACCCTGCCGGAAGATGCGCCCACGCCCGGCGCCATAGAAGTGCCCGGCTTCGCACCCGGCGAGTTCCCCATCCCCCCGAATACGACCGTGGAAGGAAGCTTCGGTGGTATGATCTCGCTGCAGAGTGAGCTCAGCCAGGAAGAGGTCACGGCGTTCTACGACGAACATCTGGCAGCTCTGGGTTGGACCAAACAGGAAGGATTCATGCCGTCCTGGACCAAGGGCGACGTCACCATCAACGTCATCACCGCTCCGGGCGACGGCGGTGGTACAAACATCATGATTATGGGCCAGTAGTCCGCTGGCCTTCCGGCAACATCGGCCCCCTCGCCACCCGGCGGGGGGGCCGTTTCTCTATGGCGCTGCGCAGGGTGGGTGCATGCTCACCGGCACATTGGACGAATCGCCGCCCTCACTTTAGAATGGGCTGGGTCGCGTGTCGTGCAAGTCGATATCAAGCCAGCGGCTCATTGTCGACATTCTCCGGCCACCTCTCAGTCCTCCCCAAACCCGACCATGCTCACCTACCAGACGCGGCTACCCCGCCATCCGCGAGACGGTCAGCCCCTGCTGATCATGCTGCACGGCCGCGGCGCCAGCGAAGCCGACATGTTGGCGCTGGCCCGGTATTTTCAAGACGTGTTGTTTGTGGCACCCCGTGCGCCCTTTGCAGCTGCAGATCTCGGCTACAACGGCGGTTATGCCTGGTATCGCTACCTGGGCGCAGGGGCTCCCGATCCTGAGCACTTCGAACATTCGCAGCAAGCCCTGCATGCTTTCATCCATCACATCAAAGGTGAGCTGCCCGTACGGCCGGGGAATCTCGTCCTGGGCGGGTTCAGCCAGGGAGGCACCATGAGCATGGGTTATGCCTTGCGGCATCCGGGTGCAGTAAAGACGGTGCTCAATCTGTCGGGCTTCCTGCCCGAACACCCCAGCGTCCGGGTAACCCCAGATACGGTCGCGGCCACTTGTTTTTACTGGCCCCATGGGCTGAACGATCAGGCCGTGCCATTCGCTCTGGCCGAGAAGGGCAGGGCGCGATTGTTGGCCGCCAATGCCTGCCTTATAGCACCCGACTATGCTATAGAACACGATATCGTGCCGGAGGAAATCGACGATATCCTGGAGATCCTGCACAATTTCTGATCTTTTCATCTGTCATCATCTCATATCGACTCATTGAGGTATTATCATGATCCGTGTCGTAACCGATACGACGGCGGGATTACCGCCCGATCTCGCCGCGCGCCATCAAATCCCTGTGGTCCCTCAGGTCATCATTTTCGATGGCGAGGAGTTCCTGGAGCTGGAAGAGCTCAGCCATGAAGAGTTCATGACCCGGCTCGTGGCTTCGAAAAACCTGCCCAAGACCGCTGCTCCCGCGCCCAGTGCCTTCGAGGCCGTGTACCGTCCCTTTGTGGAAGCGGGAGACACCATCATTTCCATCCATCCTTCCACCGAGATCAGCGGGACCGTGCGCGGGGCTACCGTAGCGGCTCAGTCCTTTCCCGGTGCCGATATCCGCATTCTCGACACCCGCACCATCGCCGGCCCACTGGCCCGCATGGTGCTGACAGCGGCACAGTGGGCCGAGGCCGGCAAGAGTGCAGACGAGATCATGGCCGGGCTGCATCAGATGATCAAACGGCAGCGCATCTACTTCCTGGTGGAGACGCTGGAGTATCTGCAAAAGGGGGGGCGCATCGGAGGAGCCCAGGCTCTGGTCGGTACTCTATTGCAGATGAAGCCCATCCTCACGCTGCGCGACGGCCGTGTGGAGCCGGTCGAACGACAGCGCACCTTCAAGAAGGCCCTGGCCCGGCTCAAAGAGCTTGTGATTGCCGAAGCCGCGCCGGGGGCGGATGCCCAACTCACCATCATGCACGCGGCCAGCCCGGATATCGCCCAGGCCCTGGCCGACGACCTCAAGACCGCACTGGATGCACCTGAGGTCATGATGATGAATCTGGTGCCCGCCATCGTCACCCATGCCGGCCCCGGCGCGCTTGCCGTGGGCTTTTTCGCTCGGGAGTAAGCAAGATGATTACTACTCGCGTGCTCGACACCGAGAACCGTCGCGATGTCAAAACCTGGATCGATTTGCCCTACCGCATCTACAAAAACCATCCGCTTTGGGTACCGCAGATGGTCGACGAGGCCCGGCTGCAGCTCAACCGCAAGAAGTATCCCTTCTATGAACACTCAGACGCCGAGTTCATCGTGGCCGAGAAAGATGGCGAGCCGGTGGGCCGTATCGCCGCGCTGGAGAACGGCCGCTACAACAGCATCCGCAAGGAGCGCACGGGCTTCTTCTATCTGTTTGAATGCATCGAGGACTTCGCGGTTGCCGAGGCCCTTTTCGAACGAGCCTGCGACTGGATGCGCGCGCGTGGCTTGAACCGCATCATCGGACCGAAGGGCTTCCTGACCGCCGACGGCATGGGCATGTTGGTGGAAGGGTTCGAGCGAATGCCTGCCGTGGGCATTGCCTACAACCCTCCCTACTACCACGATTTCATGAAACGGCTGGGTTTCGAGAAAGAAACCGACTATATGTCGGGCATGCTCGACCGCAGCTACACCCTGCCGGAAAAGGTGATCCGCATCGCCGAAAAGGTGCGCAACCGCTACGGTTTCCGGGTGGAGAGCTATCGTAGCAAGAAGGAACTCAAGGCCATTGTTCCCAAGGTCATCGATACCTACAACGCCGCCTTCGTCAACAATTGGGAGTTCATTCCCATCACCGAGTCGGAGGCGGAGGTAATCGCCGCCCGCCTGCTGGATATCATTCAGCCGGAATTGATCCGACTGGTGTGGAAGGGCGAGGATCTGGCGGGGTTCATTCTCTGCTATCCCGACATAAACCGAGGGATCCAACGATGCAAGGGGCGGCTGTGGCCCTTTGGCTGGTATCATCTGTTGCGAGAGTTTGGCCGCACCGAGTGGGTCAACTTCAACGGCGCGGGTATCTTGCCCCAGTATCAGGGCCGCGGGGTGGATGCTATGCTGCTGACCGAACTGGCCAAGGTGTTCTATGCCAGCCGCTATAAGTATGCCGAGATCGTTCAGGTAGAAGAAGGTAATGAGCGGATGCAACGAGAAATGGCAGCCATCGGCGTAAGCTGGGACAAGCGCCACCGCATCTTCCGCAAAGAACTTTGAGCGGCAGACACGCTCACGCCTCCTCCCCCAGGCGCCCCCAAGTTGAAACGCGCACTCACATCGGTGATTCCGCCATCGTTGCGGTGGCACCGTTCCCGGCTTCAGGATCATCCCACAAGGTAACGATCCGGCACGGACCTGCCGCTATCGGTACGCCCGACGCAGCGCCGCATTGCCCCGCGCGCTCCCATGATGAAATGCACCTCAAAGCCTTTCAGTACTTGCTCCCCCGCAGGGCCGATGCTAGAATCTTCTCGCAGCGTCTGAGCCGCTGCCCTCAAGGTAGGCGGTGGCTACGGGCATAGCACCGCCCGCGGCTCGGCTTCCGTTTCTCTGAAATCCCACCACCAAGTCCCCATTACCAGGAGAGAAGGCCGTGGAACTAGCAGGCAGTTACACGTTCGATGCACCCCGAGAAGTGGTCTGGAAAGCCCTGATGGATCCGGAGATACTGGCCCGGATTTTACCGGGCTGCGAGCGTCTGGAACGCGTGGCGGAAAACGAATTCAAGGGCACGCTCAATGTCCGCGTTGGCCCGGTGCAGGGTCGATTCAGCGGCACGGTGACACTGTCCGATCTGGCAGAGCCGGAAAGGTTCCACATGGATGTAGACGGGCGAGGTGCGGCCGGCTTTGTCAGGGGCGGGGGGGAAGCTACGCTGCAGGAAGTGGACGGCAAGACGGTACTGGAATACTCGGGTGAGGCTCAGGTCGGGGGCCGCATTGCCAGTGTGGGACAGCGCCTGCTCGACACAACCGCGCGTTCCATTACCCGCCAGGGACTGGAAAGCCTGGATCGCATTATCCAGGCGGGAATGCAGCCGCAGCCTGTCAGCCAATCGCGCGCAGCTGAACCCGAGGCAGCCTCGGCGCCACCACCCATCCCTGAAATACAACCACCCAGCGAGCTGGAACTGGCGCTGGGTGTGCTGCGAGATATCTTCGAAGAATATGTGCCGGAGGAACAGCGCCCCTTTGTGAAAGGCGTGATGGCCACCCTGGCAGTGGTGTTCGTCCTCTGGCTGTTGGGCAGGTTAGGGCGCCGAGACTGAGCGCCGGCCGCTGTCGTTGTCGGCATACCAGGCGCGCAAGATGCCCATGTCCCGGCCCGAAAATTTTGCATCGCGTTTCAGCAGGAGATAGTACGCGGGCGGCATCTTGCCCGAGAGGACCACATCCCATATCTTGTCGGGCAATTCCTGTTGTTCTTGCGCAGTGAAGCGGTTCCATGCCGAAAAGTTGAGCGCGGCCCGGCCCTCATCGACCTCACGCTTGATGAGCCAGGATGCCGGTGCTACTTTGCTATACCATGGCCACTCGGTTTCGAAAGAGTGGCAATCGTAACAAGAGCGGAGAAAGAGTGTGCGCACCTCCGCCGGCAACGGCATTTCCGTTTCGAGCGGGGGGTTCTCCGGCGGGTCGATGGGCACGAGTTGGATCAGGGCAAAGGCGGCAATGAGAACGGCCAGGAGATTGAAAGTGAAGCGACGCATCGCAGGGACGAATGGTGTAGAGAGAGGATGATGTCATTGCCGTGCAAACCGTGTCCTGCCCACCGCACGCCGGAAGGCGCGGGCGCGACCCATCTGGGGGAAAGGTGAATGTTATGGATCTGCCCTCACCCAACCCCGAAGACAAACACCGGTTTGCATGGCCGGCCGCAATTTGGCCGAAAGGAGGTGCCGAGGGGCAGACTTGAACTGCCGACACCGCAATTTTCAGTCGCGTGCTCTACCAACTGAGCTACCTCGGCGGAGACAAGAAAGGGGCCGGATCGGCCGGCACCCTACAATGCAGAGCGGGCGATGAGATTCGAACTCACGACCTTCTCCTTGGCAAGGAGACGTTCTACCGCTGAACTACGCCCGCAAACTGTGATTTGAAGACCGGCACGCTTTGACGAGAAAGCGCCCCAAGAGGTGGACCCGGTCGGATTCGAACCGACGATCTCCTCCGTGCAAAGGAGGCGCCTTCCCACTAGGCCACGGGCCCGCATCGGGCTGCTTTCTGGTGCCGACGAGAGGACTCGAACCTCCACGACCTTGCGGCCAACAGATCCTAAGTCTGTCGCGTCTGCCAATTCCGCCACGTCGGCAAGGTGCGGGACCACATCGGCGACCATAGGGCTTCGGCAAGAACAGAAGTACTCCCGATTCTGTTAACAGGCGTAAGACGCCTGTCACCGCCATCTGTCTCACCCCCGACGGGGGTGGTGAGGCCTGGCCTGTCGGGTGTTACCCGGCTTCACCGGCGCTCACTGCGACGAGACCGAGCCGAGGTCAGCCCTCGGGCCCGACCCACTCGCCTTGCTCCCGGTTGCACGCTCGCCTAGCCAGACATATTACTATGCCTGCTGGTGGGCTCTTACCCCACCGTTTCAGCCCTTACCCGCACCTGCCCTAGGGCAGGCCGCTGGCGGGATTGCTTTCTGTTGCGGTTGTAGTCATCTCTCCGTTACCGAAGAGATGCCCTCACTTGCTGTTTCGTGAGGCAACCTTGCCTGCAGCGTTAGCTTGCAGGCCGGGAGTCGGGAAGTTCCTCTACCGGCTGCAGACGTAGCCGGCAGCGGCGGTGCTCTGTTCTTGACCGTCTATGACCGTGCCGGTTGTTAATGATCGAAGACGGCCGAAATTATAGCATTTGGGTTTTCGCGCTGTCAAGTTCAAGGCGCGGAGGGGTGTGGATTTCAAAACGGGGGCAGCCCGGGCGCTGGGCTGGTAAGGATCCCCTCTGCAGCGGGGGTGCGGGGGCCGTCGCCCGCACCCTCTGATAGCCCGTCTTGAAACGTAGCCATGCCGGAACCGATTTGGAGCTCCGGCTGCGGCGTGGTATAGTAAGCAGCGGTTCCTTTGCCTAATTTTATAGAGACAAATAATAGGAAAGCGCTTAACTATTCCGTTTCGCCCTCACCGGAGGAGGGTGCCGGTGTCGGTTACCATCTACGATGTGGCAGAAAGGGCAGGCGTCTCCACTGCCACTGTTTCAAAAACCCTTAGCAATACCCCGTATGTAAGCGAGAAAACGCGGCGTAAGGTCCTGCAGGCGGTGGCAGAACTGGGATACAGGCCTAGCGCCGTGGCGCGTAGTATGGCCCAGGGACGCACACACACTCTGGGCTGTATCGCACCCAACCTCACCGACTACACCTTTGCCAGCATGATTGAAGGAGCGCATGCAGAGGCGCGACGGCGAAACTACTTTGTGCTGACAGGGAGTGCAGAAGAGGCTGCGGACGTGAAACCGCTGTTGGAGGAGATGCTGGCACGCCAGGTGGATGGGCTTCTGGTGATCAACCCTCACGTAGATGCACGCAGTGAGTTTGTTCGCCCGCTGGTGGAGCAAGGGCTGAAGGTCGTGTTTCTCAGCCCTTCAAGACGGACATCCTCGGTTCTCTCTGTGAGCTGTGACAACACGACCGGCGGTTACCAGGCCACGCGTTATCTGCTCGGTTTGGGACACCATCGCATTGCGACCATCGTAGGGCCCGGCAACGAGGCGTGGACGCTGGAACGCCTGGCCGGCTACAGGAAAGCGCTGCTGCAACAGGGCATTGCCTTCGACCCGGATTTGGTGTCGAGGGGCGATTGGACTCCCGAATCCGGATACCGCTGCGTGCACGAACTCCTGGACGGGGGGCGGGATTTCACCGCCCTCTTCGCGCAAAACGACAAGATGGCTTTGGGCGCTATCCGAGCACTGCGCGAACGCGGACTGGACGTACCCGGTGACGTCTCGGTTGTCGGGTTCGACGACATCCCCCTTGCCCGCTACTTCGACCCGCCTCTGACCACCCTTCATCAACCTCTGCAATCTTTTGGTGAGCACGCTGCGCGGCTGCTCATCCGTGCCATCGGCGAACCCGACCGCGCTCAGGAAAGTCTCTCCCTCGCGGCAGAGCTGGTGATACGAGAATCTTGCGCACCACCCAGCCGGCCAAGCCTATCCAGGAGGTGATGGCAAGATATTCGACCCGTGATCTTGCTGCACATATTCCCCATCGGGGGATTCCGCTCTTTCTAACCACTCTCTTCTCGTCCTAGGAGGTAACAATCATGAAGACCCGATTGCTATTGCTACTGAGCCTTGTACTGTTACTGGGAGTAGCGACGGCCTGTGTCGCCCCTCAGGCCCCGGCCGGCCAGCCCGTCGAGGTGACGAAAATCGTGGAAAAGCCTGTGGCCAAGCAGATCGTGATCTACAACTCCTACATGAGCGATCCGGCGCCACGGGAGGCCGACGAGGCCCTCGTCAAGATGTTCATGGAGCAGAATCCGGACATCGAAGTGGTTCACAGCACGGTCGCCCATGAGGACTTCAAGCAGGCCATTCGTGCCTATCTCACGGCTTCGACACCACCCGATGTGTTGACCTGGTTTGCCGGCAATCGCGCCCGCTTCTTCATCGACAAAGGGCTCATCATGGACATCAGCGATGTGTGGGAAGAGCAGGGATGGAACGAAACCTATCCTGCCGGCTTCCGCGCTCTCAGCACTGTTGATGGCAAGCAGTACTTCCTGCCCGCAAGCTGGTACTGGTGGGCGGTGTATTACTCCAAGTCTACCTTCGAGAAATACGGGCTTCAGGAGCCGCAGACCTGGGAGGAGTTCCTGCAAGTCTGTGAGACTCTGAAGGCCAACGGCGTCACCCCCCTAACCATCGGCACGAAGTATCGCTGGACTGCTGCGGCCTGGTTCGACTATCTCAACATGCGCGTCAACGGGCCCGAGTTCCACATCAACCTGATGCTGGGCAAAGAGCGGTACGACGATCCTCGCGTGAAGAAGGTCTTCACCGACTACTGGGCCCCGCTCATCGCCAACGGCTATTTCATCGAGAACCCGGCCGCCTATAGCTGGTCCGAGGCTATCCCCTTCATGGCCAACGGCGAAGCAGCCATGTACCTGATGGGCGACTTCATCCGCGATAGTTATCCGCAGGAACAGGTTGACGACCTGGGCTTCTTCCGCTTCCCCATCATCGATCCCAATGTTCCCGTCGGTGAAGATGCTCCCACCGATGGCTGGTTCATCGCCGCCAAGGCCCAGCACCCCGAAGCGGCCAAGAAGCTGCTCGCCTTCTTCGGTTCGAAAGAAGCGCAGCAGTACATGGCCGATACCCTGGGACGCCTGCCCACCAACATGGAGGTGGACACCAGCAACTTCACCGATGCCCAGCGCCAGGGTCTCGACCTGATCCAGAAAGCCGACTTCGTGGCTCAGTTCTACGATCGCGACACCACGCCTGAGATGGCCGATGTGGGCATGAACGGCTTCATGGAGTTCTGGGACAATCCCGACAGCATCGACGACATCCTGGCCCGGCTGGAAGCCAAACGGGCCGAGCTCTTCGGCGAATAATCGCATCCGGCAATCTTGGGGGAGGAGTCCGTAACAGGCGCTCCTCCCCCGGCCCTTTTTCTTCCCCTTCCGCCAGGACCTTCATCCTATGGCTAGACGTATCAATCTAAGCAGGTTTGTGCCCTATTTCTTCTTGATCATCCCCCTGCTTATCTATCTGATTTGGGTTATTGGGCCGACCATCTATACTTTCTACCTGAGCCTGACCGACTGGGATGGCCTGTCGCAACCACACTTCATCGGTTTTCAGAACTACGAAAAGCTTTTCCGGGACCCGGTTTTTTACATCTCACTGAAAAATAATATCAAGTGGCTCATCAGTTTCATTACCATCCCGGTTGTAGCAGGGCTTGCTCTGGCCATGGCGCTCAGCCGCTCCATTCCGGGTGAACGGTTTTTCAAGGCCGGCTTCTATTCGCCCATGGTGCTCTCGTTGGTCGTCAGTGGTCTGATCTGGTCATGGATGTATCATCCGGCAAACGGTCTCATCAACTCGGTTTTGCGAAGTGTCGGTCTCGACTTCCTGGCCAAGGGCTGGTTGAGTGACAAGAACCTGGTCATCTGGGCCATCATCGTCGTGGCCATCTGGCGTCAGGTGGGTTATGTGATGGTCCTCTATCTTGCCGGCCTGGCAGGTATCAACCCGGCCTTAATCGATGCCTCGAAGATCGACGGCTGCAATGCCTGGAACACCTTTCGGCATGTAATCTTGCCCTTGCTGACACCGGTGACGGTCATCGTGGTGGTGATCAGCATCATCGACTCCCTGCGTGCCTTTGATCTCGTGTCGGTGATGACCCGCGGGGGACCTTACAACTCCTCCAGCGTGTTGGCCAACTTCATGTACATCGAGGCATTCAACAACTACAAGATGGGCTACGGCGCCGCTATCTCGGTCGTTCTCTTCCTCATCAGCCTCGTCTTTATTCTCTTCTATCTCACACGCGTTCTCCAGGATGAGCTGGAATACTAAGGAGAGCAACCCTTGTCCGTGAAGAAAACCTTTCTTTCACCATGGCGTTCCCTCCTCTTCTTTGTCATCTTGCTTGCGACTTTGGTGTGGCTGCTTCCCTTCGTTTCGGCCATCCTCACCTCCATGCGCAGCAATGATGACATTATCACGCGCGGTTTTCTGGCCCTGCCCAGGCAGATTTCCTTCAATAGCTACAAGGTCGCCTGGACGCGCGGCGGTCTTAGCCACTATCTGCCCAACAGCTTTATCATCACCATTCCCTCCCTTGTTCTGACACTTATTCTGTCCTCCCTTTCTGCCTATGCTCTGGCGAGATTTCGCTTTCGGGGAAACCGCCTGTTTCTTTATATGTATGTTGGCGGGATGATGTTGCCTTTTCAGGTGTTGTTATTGCCCGTATTCCGCCTGACCGATGCCTTGGGCCTCTATGATACCTATTGGGGACTCATCGCCTTTCACACCGCTTTTCAGCTCGGGTTCTGTACCTTTCTGCTGCGCAATTATATGCGGACGGTACCGGGTGAGATTCTCGAGGCAGCCCGTATCGACGGTTGTTCCGAGTTGCGGATCTGGGCTCAGATCATGATGCCCCTAACCCTCCCCGCCATCGCTGCCCTGGCTACGCTCGAATTTACCTGGATCTTTAACGACTACCTGCTGGCCATCGTGCTGCTTCGCACCGATGCCCTCAAGCCGGTCACCGCCGGGCTGGCGACCCTCCAGGGTCAATACGTTACCGACTGGACCGTAATCGTCGCCGGCGCCTTGTTGGCCACCATCCCCACGGTCTTGGTCTTCCTGTTTTTGCAGCGTTACTTCATCGAAGGGCTGACACTGGGCACGGGTAAGTAGTTCATCATGCGCATGCCGGCTACGACTCGGGGTACCAGCCACTGCCATCCTCTCACCGCCTGCCCCTCAGCCTTTCTGCCCGTCTGTACCGCAATCGGTCCCCCGATGCCCGGCTTTAGGTGAGGGTATGACCCCGGTCATTCCCTGCCGCCGGCCACCAGCACATCTCCCTGCGTGTAACATTGCCGTAATCTTGTCCGCCCAGGCTGAAAGGGAACTGTCAGCACAGCCAACCGTAAGTTATGCTATGCTTGTGGGCAAGGCGTGAAGCCGGCACCTTGCTGGCCACTACGGCGCCGGATCATCAGAACCAGCAACGCTCCCGGCCGGACTCGCGCCGGAGCAGAAACCTGCTGGACATATTCGACCAAGGAGCAGAAACCGAATCATGGGTATGAACGACCTCTTGAAATCACTTATGGGCCAGGCGTTGGAGCAAGGCAAGAGCCAGGGTGACGACCCCCTCACCGATATGCTGGAAGGCGTACTGGGTGGTGCCCTGGAAGCCCACCAGGACCCCAACAGTCCTTTGGACCTGGGCGATGTCCTGGGCAGCATCCTGGGTGGCGGTGCCGAGAACAACTTGGGCGCACAGGCCGGGCTGGGCGGCCTCATCGGTGGCATCCTGGGCTCGGGCGGGGATGCGCAGGCAGGCGGCCTGGGAGACATCCTCGGTGCGGTGCTTGGCGGCACCCGCGGCGAGAAAGCAGGATACAACCCCTTCCTTGCCCCCATCATCAACGGCCTGGCCGAGCGGGTAGGCCTGCCCCCGCAGATCGCCAGTGCCATCGTCGGCTTCCTCTTTACCCGCGTGTTTGCTTCCGCGGCCGAGCGGGGCCACGCAGCCCAGGAAGTCAACCTGGACCACCTGTTGGAAGGCCTGAAAGGCGATCCCTCCAAAGCCACCCAACAGCTCGATGCTGCAGGTTTGCTTGACGAACTGGTCGCCGAGACCGGCCTGGATCGGCAGACCGCCGAGAAAAGCCTACAGGAGGCGTTCCAGTTGTTGGGTGGTCAGGTGGAGCAGGTGCGGCGTACCCGCCCTGCCAACGCGCCCGACTCCCGCGGCCTGGACCAACTTCTGGACTCCTGGCGCTAGAGAAGGTGCCCCACCCCTCATCTTCAGCGGGGGAGAACGGCAGTAACTACTCAGACATGTCCGGCGATGGCAGGCCCTCTCGCGGCAGTGCCCCCTATCATGTCATTGCGAGCCGCAGGCGAAGCAATCTCCACCTCCCAAGTAGGAGATTGCTTGGTCGCTTCGCTCCTCGCAATGACAGGCTGAGTAGTCACTTAGAATCCCCTTCGGCGGCCTGTATCGACTCGCGTTCGCATCGATACAGGCCGCTTTCGGGACGGACACCTTTCACACATTGGAGGTAATCCATGGCCAACAGAGCAAGCATCTTGGGCAGTCTGCCCCCGCGGAGCGTCATCGAGAAAACCATGCACGCCGTGGTCCAGATCGTCGCTCTGCAGCGGGGCTTGTTCGGAAACATGGCCCCGGCCTGGACCGGTTCCGGCACCATCGTAGACCCGAAGGGTATCGTCCTTACCAATTGCCACGTGGCCAACCCCCGAGCTATGGGCATGCCTGCGCCACAAGCCGATCTCCTGGCTATCGCCATCACCGAGCGTTCAGATGAGCCTCCGGCTCTGACCTATCTCGCCGAGCCGGTGGTGCTTTCGCCAGAACTGGATCTGGCCGTGCTGCGCATCGTCTCCACGCTGGACGGCAGGCCTGCGCGCGGGCTCAAGCTCCCTTCGGTCCCTCTGGGCGATTCCGATGCGCTCGAACTGGGTGACGGCATGGCCATCTTCGGTTATCCCGGCATCGGAGGCGAAACGGTCACGTTCACCGCAGGCGCCGTGTCCGGCTTCACCCACCAGAAAGGGATCAGCGCTCGCCGTGCCTGGATCAAAACGGACGCCACCATTGCAGGTGGCAACAGTGGGGGCACGGCTATCAACAAGAAAGGGGAGCTCGTGGGTATCCCGACCCAGGCGGCAGCAGGTAGCGGCATCACACCCGTCGATGCGCGGCCGGTCGTCGATACCAACCGGGATGGTCGCATCGATCAGCGCGACACCCCCATGGCCATCGGCGGCTTCATCAACGGACTAAGACCCGTTAACCTGGCCAAGCCCCTGCTGGTCAAAGCTGGTGTGACAAAAACGGGCAAGGGCGCCCGTAGCAGAGTCCCCATGACCCCAGCTCCTCCGCCCTCCGCGCGTCCCTCCCCGTCCCGGCGTTCGCGGCAGCGCAGTTCGGGCCCCCGTTTCACCAACCTGGTCTTCAGCCGCCGTGTGACAAAGGACGGCCGCCCCATTGCCCCGGCCGATATCCTGCCCGGCGGCGGCACACGCCTGTATGCGTCCTTCGATTTCGACGGCATGCGCACCGGCACCAAATGGCGGCAGACCTGGGCAGTCGACGGCAAGACCATTGTGGACGAAGAAGGCAAGTGGGAGGATGGCCCGCGCGGGCGCAAATCGCTCCTCATTGCCAACAGTCGCGGATTACCCGACGGCGAATATCACCTGGTGCTCAGCGTGCGGGGTTCCATCATCGCCGAAGGTAAGGTGCAGGTCGGACGCCGCGTGGATGACACCGATTCCGAGATTTCGGGTCGAGTCATCGATGCCGCCACCGGTCGCGGCATTGCCGACGCCCTGGTCATCGCGCTGAAGCCCGGTGTGCGCGGCCGCGACTTCGTGCGCCGGCAGAGCAAAGACCAGGCTGTGACCTATGCTCGTACCGACCGCCGGGGGCACTTCACCTTCCCCAAACAGCTTCCCAAGGGCCATGCATACGGGCTGGTGGTCGTGGCACGGGGCTATCGCGACCTGGTCATCGACGGCGCCTTGCGCGTGGGGAGCAATGCGCCCGAGCATGCGCAGATCAACCCTATCCCCATGCACAAGGGCTGACGCCGGTCCTACCCCGCGCACTTCACGGAACCGGCCGGCCGGGCACAAACCCCGCCGGCCGGTTTCTTGCTTTCATACCACACCCTTGCATGCCTCGCACAGAACCAATCGCGCCTTGAGCGAATCGTCCGCCTGCAGG
>RFJM01000403.1 GCA_003694905.1 Caldilineae bacterium | reverse complement strand
GCGCAGACCCTCGAAACGGGCCGGCTCCTGCCAGGCCAGGGTCAGCCCCAGCCGTGCCCGCTCGTCGATGGGCAGGTGGGTGATGTCCTGGCCGTCGAAGATGATGTGGCCGGCATCGGGGGTGTAGCCGCCACAGCCCATGATGGCGTAGGCCAGGCTGGACTTGCCAGAACCGTTGAGTCCCAGCAGCGCGTGGATCTCACCGCGTCGCACCGCCAGGTTGACATCCCGGAGGATCGTGTGCCCCTCACGCGTAAGCGTGACCTCTTCCACGCGCAGCAAATCATCAGCCACGTGCTTCTCCAGTTACCTCCATGTCAGAGCCACTCTCAGTACCCGAGAAATTGCTCCCGCTGGGCCACAGTCCAGCGGCGCAGGCGCGGACTTTCGTCCGCTACGAGCATGAGATTCCCAGGGGTTAACTATATGCATAAAATTGAATATTCTGGATACAAGTCTAGCATCGCAAGGTCAAAATCGGGTTACTACGGAGTGAAAATATGGTTCCGGTTCTCGGGCCGCCGATCCGATGGTCACAGCGCTTTTCAGCCGGTACTCATGATTTCAGATTAGAACGAAGGGGGGGTAAACTCATCCTGTATTCAGAAGGCCGGCCAGGGGATATGGTTCAGGCAATCGGCTACAGCTACGGTCTTGCCATGGCCGGCATCCGCTTTGACCACGGTGATGGGCGAAGTCAGGGCCTGGCGCAGCCGCCTCTCCACTCGAGGCCGGCGCACGTATTGCGCCTTCGACCGCGGTCGAATCAAACGGGTGCGAACGACCAAGTCCTCAGTCAGAGCAGTCGTTCCTGAGGCTTTCAAAGGCGGCGGGGAGAGAGCGAACTCGCTTTGCGCTCCCTCCCCGCAAGACGGTTTCGAAGTCCTGATTACCCTCTCAGCGGAATGCCGTAGAGTTACCAGTCTCCTGGTTTCACATAGGGATGGCTCCACAACGCCACCTGCAGCACCACCGACTTGGTCCAGGCCTGGTGCATCCTGTCCACTTCGTCGGCGCTGTGTCCCTTCTTCGCCAGGAAGGGTTTGATGGTGGCGGTGATGGGGTAGATGAAGGCCGTCAGGTAACGGTGGTTGATGTTGGGCACCGACTGGACGCCGTCGGTCTGGTTCTTCTTGCTGCGATGGTGGCGCAGACCGATCTCGTGCTGGTAGTTCAGCCAGTCCTGGTCGTAGGGCCGGTTGCAGGTGTCCAGGATCCATTGGCCGAAGCGCCGGCGCACCGCCTCCAGGTAATCACCGTCCGGCGTGCCATCTGGCCCTGTGAAGTAGTAGACCAGATGGTCATGGGAGCCGACGAAATTGTACCACAGGTCCAGGATGTCGTCCACCTGGTCCGCCAGCACCTCGCCGGCCAGGCGCAGGTACTTCTCGTCCTCCTCGGTGAACAGGACGGCTTGCTTGAGGAGCTCGAAGTCCTCGAGGCTGACCGGCGACGCTGCAACTTCGGCGGTCGCGTAGGTATAACCAGGTGTCTGCGTGTTGCTCATTTCTTACCACCTCAGATCCAGTGATGGTTGATCTACTTTCTACAAGTTAATTTGAATTCCTAAGTTAGGAGTCCTGAATATTGTACCAGGACACATGGAATCTGTCAAGCCCCTGGAGGAGCGGGAAGTTCAGGTTGTTGGAGAAACGGATAACCCCGAGATTGCCTGGACTTTGATCGAAACCCACCATCCTGATCTCATCCTGCTCCACAGCTGTCTCCCACCAACCGGCGGTGTCCCCTTCTGTGAACAAATCGCCCACCGACATCCGGAGATCAAAGTGATTCTAACGGATCCCGACCCATTTGCTACCAACAATCTGGGATTTGCCCAGGCCTCCGGGCTGGCGCCTGCGCCTGTCTTCCACGTGAGGGCCTTTCACACCGGGAATGCATTACCGTGGTCCAGGCGGTGTTGGAAGGCCGGCATCTGTTCGGCGAAGAGGTCCGGCTCCGAGCCCAGCCGCGGGAGCGCACATATTTTTGCCAGGTCCGCCCGCCAGTGCAGGCCGGCGTCCGTCGTCTTGTAGACCACCCCTTTCACCCGGTCGAACTCGCGCCCGGGCATCTCCTGGCCGGCCCAGACCCAACTGGCGATCTCCCCGGCGGCGTACACCACATCCGAATTACCCGGTTCGATGGCAAAGCCGCGGATGGTCAGACCTTCACCTTCAACGATGCCGTTGGTCCGTCGCTCCCAGGTCTGCCCGCCATCCGCAGAACGGTAGATGCCTCCCAGCCGAAACAGTCCGATCCAGACGATGTTGGGGTCATTGGGGTCAATCCTCACAGAGAAGACCGGAACGGCATCACCCGAAGGGCCAGAGTGCAGGTCGATGCCCTGATTGACGCTGGTCCACGTCCGGCCACCGTCAGTGCTGATGTGCACGCTGGCCCAGGCATCGGTCATGTACATGATGTCCGGGTTTATCGGGCCGCATGCGAATGTCGTAGTCCAGGCCGCCGGGTGGCCCACCGGTGCGCACCCAGGTCGCGCCGGGTGGTACCGTCGGCGTGGGCGTGGGTGCAGGCCCTCACACCTCCACATCGTCGATCAACACCGGCGAGTCGGTCAGCGACTCGAAAGCAATCCCACCGCTCAGGAGTAGAGCAGCACCTCGCCGGGTATTTGAGAGAGGCCTGGGCCGGTGGTGGTTCGCGCGGCCAGGCCGAAAAGGGCGGCCAGGGCGATGAACGCAACCGGGATGATCTTGCTTCTGGCTGGTGGGAACGACAGCACCCGATTCCCGGCGTTCCTGTCATGCTCCATGTTCTTCCTCCTTCAACCTGCTTCAACCTTCCTCAGCGGTTACGCAAGGTGAGCGGCAAGTATGTGCGATATGAGGGACCAGCGGGTGTCGGGGTGGCGGTGGCCGTCGGTGTGACAGTAGCCGTCGGCGTTGGAGAGGCTGTTGATGTGGGCGTGGCGGTTAGTGTGGGGCTTGCCACCGTGAAGCGCAGGATGAAGAGTCCCCCGTTCCAGTCAGCGACATAGACGATGTCCCCGGCTACCGCCACGCGGACGGCATACCCCGGCATCTCATAATAGCCGGCCTCCCTCGGGGCCACGGGGTTGGAGATGTCCACGACGCGCAGGCCGGCATCCCCGTCGGCCACGTAAGCGTGGCTGCCTGCCACCGCCACGGCCTCGGCTCGTCCCGGGGTGTCGTAGAAGCCGGCTTCCCGCAGGTTCGTCAGGTCGGAGATGTCGATGATGCGCAGGCCGGCCCCGAAGGCGGCGACGTAAGCGTGGTTGCCTGTCACGGCCACGCCATAGGCCCACCCCGGCATCTCCTCGTAGAAGCCCACTTCAGCAGGGTTTCCCCGGTCAGACACGTCCACGACACGCAGGCCACGCCCATCGTCAGCGACGTACGCGGTGTCGCCTGCCACCGCAACGCCGCGCGCCAGCCCCGGTGTGATGTAGAAGCCGGCCTCGCGGGGGTTGGCCGGATCGGAGACATCTATGATGCGCAGACCGCTCCAGTCAGCCGCGACGTAGACGTAGTTCCCCGCCACGGCCACTTCCTCGGCTTCCCCGATCCCGGTGTAGGAGCCGGCCTCCATCGGGGAAGCCGGGTTAGAGACGTCGATGATGCGCAACCCTTCCCAATCATCGGCAATGTACGCATAGTTTCCCACCACCGCCACGTCCTGCACCACGCCGGGCAACGGATCCGTCTCGCCCACCACAGCCGGCGTGGTCGGGTCGGACACGTCCAGAATGACCAGCCGTTTTCCGTCCCCGATGTAGGCGTAGTTCCCCTGGACGGCCACCGCCCTGATGGTACCATCCAGCCGGCTGATGAGTTCCACGTTCCGGGCCGGCGGCTGGGTGTTGAGTGAGGCGCTGCTCTCTCGCCGTGCCGGACCGTGGGCCTCTGCCGCCTGGAAATCCCTGAACAACGGAGCCACGGACAGGGACAGAGCCACGACGACGATGAGGGCAGCGGAAACCCGGAATGCCGTTTCCTCCTTCGGCGTAGATGACATGGAGATGCTCCGGTTCATTACTGGTGCACAGTGGCAGGAAGACTTCCCTGGCCAGGGTCAGGGTGAAGCTGATCGTCCTCGCATGTGATCCTCACCGCTGTCCCTACACGGTTCCCCCCGCATCTGTCATACACTTGTTATGGACACGGCTCTCCCCACGCCGCCGCCACACGCATGATGTCTACGATGTTCACAACCCCATCGTTGTTCAGGTCAAAGCGAGCTTCCCAGGCCGGGTCGTCTGGGTGCTGATTCCAGTGGGGCGTGATAGCCTTCAGATCGTCCAGGTCCACGTCGTGGTCACCATCAAAGTTGCCGGGGCATGGCGGGCGCAAGATCAGCCGATAGACCCCATCTGCGACGGTGCCGAGATAGATGACATAGCCTTCCCTGTCCATACGCATGGACGCGGTGACCGCCGCGCCGGCTCCCCAGGCCCCGGTTCGAACACCCTCCAGCCCTTCGTTGATTGGCCACCAGTTGGCACCACCGTCCTCACTGCGCCAGACCCCCTCATGCTGTGTCTCCAGGTAGAGCACCTGAGGGTCTTGAGGGTCAACCAGAAGAGCGAAGAACTCCTGATCCGGGTCCAGCCCGTTCATAATGGGGAGCCAGGTTTCACCGCCGTTCGTGGATTTGAAGACGCCACCGTGGTTCCCCGGCTCACCATGCCCTCGGTTGGAGCCGTTGCGAGTGACAGCGTACATCACATC
>RFJM01000402.1 GCA_003694905.1 Caldilineae bacterium | reverse complement strand
GTACCACCACGGGCGCGACGCACCCCCCCGCCGGTGTTCCCGGCTTTCTCTGGGAAGTGGTCGCCGACGCCGACAAGTATCACATTCAGCTTTCTACTTCGCCAGCCTTTTCCACCGTCTTCGACGAAAAGGACACCGTGGCGACCGCTTATACGCCGACCAAAGCCATGGCCGATGGCGACTGGTACTGGCGCGTCCGTGCCCACAGCGATGGCGGCTGGGGGCCCTATAGCCAGCCCTTCCACTTCGTCAAAGACTGGAGCGACGGTGGGAACATCATCCCGCGGCCTTTGCAACCTGCCGAAGATGCCGTACTCCAGGACTTCGGCGACGGTTTCACCTGGGAGCCGGTGCCTGGCGCGGCCTCCTACCTCTTCGAAATCGACGATGATCCTGCCTTCGGCTCCGTCAACTACAGCGACAAGACCCTCGCCCCGGCCCACACCCCTCGCCAGCGCCTGGGCAACAGTGTCTACTACTGGCGCGTGACCCCCATCGACTACCGCAATAACTACGGCCAGCCGAGTCCGGCTCGGCGCTTCGAGATGGCGTGGAACGAGGCACCCACCTTGCTTGGTCCTGATGACAACGTCGTCACACCCTTCCTTCCCGCTTTCCATTGGACGGCCATCAAGGGCGCCGCTTTCTACGAGGTAGATCTCAGCACTTCTCCCAACTTCATCGATACCGAAACCTACAAGACCCACAATACCAGCTATACACCCAACCTGCCCCTCACCAACGACGCCGAGTACTACTGGCGCGTGCGGGCCATCGATGCCAACAACAACAGCGGGGCCGACAGCGAGGCGCGCAGCTTTCGCATGGCCTGGAACTATGCGCCTACCCTGCTTTCTCCCACCGACAACTACTTTAGCCTCAGCAATCCTCTCTTTCTCTGGACGCCGGTACCCGGTGCCGAGCAGTACGAACTCTGGATCGACGAATCCAACACCTTCGCCCTGCCGGTGAAAATCAAGGTCAAGACTCACGCGACCCGCTCCTATGTCTCCAGTTGGGGACAGTTCGCCTTTCCCGGCACCTATTATTGGCGGGTACGTGCGCTGGATAGCGGCAACAACGCCGGCCCCTGGAGCGCTACCTACTCCTTCCGCCTGAACAACCGCACCGGTGCCCAGCCCATCTATCCCCATCCCTACTATCCACCTCACGACGATATCACTCCCGTCTACGAAGATGTGCGGGCTCCCTTCCCTCTCTTCATCTGGGACGTAGCCCTAGATGAGGCGGTGCCTCAGCCCCCATTTGTCGAGGCAGACTACTATGTGCTCGAGGTCGATGACCATCCCGCCTTTCTCTCGCCCAACTTCCGGGTCGAGACCGCCGGTCTGGGCGCGGTACCCACCCTATCGCAACCTTTCGCCAACTTCGAAAGAGACAGGACCTACTACTGGCGTGTTACCGCCTATCTCAACGGCGCCCAGCTCGGCACTCCTATGACCTGGCCCGTTCGCTTCAAGCCCGAGAGCGTCCTGGCCGATGCCGCGACTGCCGAAATCCGGCCTTGGGGCCCGCCGGAGGGCTTTCAGGCCATGGAGTTTCCCCCACCTCTCAGCTGGTCTCCTGTACAGAATGCCGACCACTATCAGGTTCAGGTGGCAACGGATCCCGACTTTGGCCAGATCGTCGAGGAAGCTCAACCCCTCTTCCCCGCCTACGTACCGGGCCAACAGAGCAAACTGCGCTGGCAAAACCGCACCTATTTCTGGCGCGTGCGCGTGCCGCCCGACGGCCCCTGGAGCCCCACCCGCCGTTTCCATCTCAATCACCGCATCCAGATGGGTAACCCCGAGGATTACCAACTTCCCATCCCTTTGCGCATCGATCCTCTCAACGTCATCGCGGATGATCCGGCCGAGGGTGGGGGTGGCGACCTTACCCGGCTGGCCGTCGCGCTCGACCGCTATCACGACATCACCGCCCTCAACTGGTATCTGGAAACCGATCTGGCCGACCTGAACGGCACCTATGTCCACGTCTTCCTCGTCGACGTCGACCATGAACCGGAGAGCGGGGCAACCACCGATCCCTATGACCAGGGCTGGCCGGGTTTCGACAACCCCGACCACCGGCCGGACACGCTCATCGAAATCGCCCGGCAGGGCACGCAGATCAGCTCTGCTTTGCTGTGGCGCTGGCAAAACGGTAGCTGGCAGGTCCCCCAAAACATCCTCGACATCGGTGGTGCGGTCATCATCACCTCCGCGCCACCCAGCTTCACCGTACGCCTGCCCTTTACCGCCCTCGGCACCGGTGCCGCCGACTGGCCCGGCAGCATCGGCGTCCATGCTTATACCCTGAATACCGACTTCAACCTGCTCGACGCCATCCCCGACGACGGCCGGGCCGGCGCGGACTACGCGCTCGCGGCCGACCTGGTTACCCCTGCCTTCCCCTTTGACACCACCTCCGACAATCCTTTTACCTTCTACAGCCTGCCCGAACTGCGCTGGCACCTTCCCACCTGGACCTCGGTAGACGGCTATTCGGTTGAGATCGCTACGGACGTCAAGTTCACCGAGATCGTCGAGACCTGGAGCGTCTACGAGGGCCTGTTCCCCAGTTCGCCCATCTACTCGTGGCTCAGCACCTCCTTTGTCCCCACACACGTGCTTCCCGACAACGAAAGCTACTACTGGCGGGTGCGCCTGCGCCACGAGAAGTACACCACCAACGTCAACCACTTCGACTACGGACCCTTCAGCCATCCCATGCGCTTTCGGCTGAGTAGCGTGGCTCCTACCGGTCTGGTTTCGACGCCGCCCTCGCCTACGCCCGGTTCTCCCACCCTCTCGTGGGACCGGGTGGACGGCGTGGGGGCCTATCGCCTGCAAATCGATGACGACATCAACTTCTCCTCTCCCCTGCTCAACGTTACGGTCTACAGCAACGAATACACCCCCACCGATAACCTGGCCGCCACTGCGATTGTCGACGGCACCTGGTACTGGCGCGTGGCCATTGTTCGCGAAAACGTCCTGGGCCGCTGGTCCGAGGTGAAGAGCTTCGTCCGACAGACACCAAAGCCCTCGCCGGTCAGTCCGGCTAACGACGGGCAGGTGGATCGCATTCCCACCTTCACCTGGGAACCTGTGCTTGAGCCGCCGAACGAGCCGGTAGTATCTGCCCCCCGCTATCGGCTACAAGCCGACACGGATCCCAACTTCGGCTCTCCCTTGCAGGTCGACGTGGATGGCACATCCTACACGCCCAACCACCAGAAAACCTTCCCCGACGGCACCTGGTACTGGCGTGTGGCCATGATCACCGGTAACACACGCGTGGGTCCCTATAGTGAGCAGCGCCGCTTCCAGAAAACGTATCCTGTCCCCCAGCTTGCTCTTCCTCCCGGGCTGGTTGTAGTGGGCAGCCCCACCTTCCGCTGGCAGCCGGTGTCGGGTGCCGCTTACTACGAGTTGGAATACGACGACAACGAATTCTTCGGCAGCCCTGTCGAGCGGGTCAAGACCGACAACGCCAGCTACACCCCAACCCGCAAACTCAATCCCGGCATCTACTACTGGCGCGTGCGCATAGCCGACGCCAGGTTCCAGACGGGACCTTTTGCCGAAAGCTATCTACAAATCGGTTTTCGCACTTATCTGCCGTGGCAGCAGCGGCCCTGAGGCCTGAGCGCGCCCCGGTTTATGGCCAGGCACCGATGATCGCGCCCATGACGGCCAGTCCTAACAGATAGGTGCCCGAGTTGATCAGCCACAGTCGCGGCGAGCGGCCTTCGAAAGCGTGGTTGGCCGCGAAGCTGAAGCCGGTAAACCCGACCCACATGAGCAGTCCGGTGACAAGCCCGGCCACCAGGCCCGTGCGTCCTGCCCAGGACATCACATTCGCCAGCATGAAGGCCATGAGGGCAGAGTTCAAGACGGCAACCGCGTAGGGTTTCCAGCTTTGGCTCTCGCCGATCTCCTCACGCGTTTTGCCGATGCCTTCCAACCAGGGTTCGGCCAGAAGGCCGTACCAGGCTGCGCCGATGATCATGTTCACGATGATGGCCACAAGAACGGCCAACCAATTCAGGTCAAATGAAAGCATGAAACACCTCCGAACGAAAAGCGCGGATACGGGCTGCCATGGGCCCGGACGCGAGCTTACCCTATGCCGGCCTGTATGACAAGCGGCTGCGAGAACATGAGCGTGTTTCAATTCGGGGGTAGCTCGCGGGCAGCGCCCCCTGGAAAAAGCTGCGGCCACACACAACCGGGCAAACGGCCACCGTTTCAGCTTGGCAAGCGGCGCTGCTCAGGGTTGGCGGCGGCGCCAGGCTGGAATGCCTCTCCTGCAGGTTGCCCCCATCCTGAAATGCACCCCAGAACGCAGCCGGCATTGACCCGGATCCTCATCAGCCCTTATAATCAACACGAGTGCACCTCAACTCGATTTGTGGAGACGTTTTTCGATTATGCGCGGTCGCTCGTGGTATCGTTCTTTCAAGACCTGGTTGATTCCGGGTCTGCACATCAAGCGCTGGCTCCTGGTCATGCTGGTCGGCATCACCATGATCAGCCTGGGGCTGGCGTATCTGCTGCGCGCCGTCTACACAACGGGCAACTATCCACCATTTGTTTTCTGGCTTACCCTGCAATTCCTTCCGCGGCCGGTGCGTGCCTTGCTCTTTGGAGCCACGGGTGCAGCCATCACCATCTGGGGTTTTGTGCAGCTCAACCGCTCGCTATTGGCCCCCTTTACCCATCCCAGCGACAATGTGGCGCAACAACTTTACCGGCATCGCCGGCGTCAGCGCGGGCCTCGCATCGTGTGTATCGGCGGAGGCACAGGTATGCCTTCAGTCCTACGGGGTCTGAAGGCATACACCGACAATATCACCGCCATCGTCACGGTGGCCGATGACGGAGGCAGCTCGGGGCGGCTGCGTGACGAAATGGGCCTACTGCCACCAGGAGACTTCCGCAACAACTTGGCGGCGTTGTCCGAGGCCGAGGCCGTGATGACCCGACTCTTCCAGTATCGCTTTGGCAGCGGCTCCGGTCTTGAAGGGCACGCGTTCGGCAATCTCTACCTGGCGGCGATGGCCGGGGTAACCGGCTCGTTCGAACAGGGTCTCCTGGAATCGAGTCGAGTTTTGGCGGTGCGAGGACGGGTATTGCCCTCCACACTGGAACTGGTGCAACTGGTGGCCGATGTGGTCTCTGACGACGGCCGCATGGAGCGCATCCGGGGCGAGTCGCTTATTCCCAAGGTGGGGGCCGGCCGCCGCATTCAACGTCTTTCGCTGGATCCGGAAAAGCCGCGCGCGTATCCGGAGGCAGTGCGCGCGATCTTGGCGGCAGATATGATTGTGGCGGGTCCGGGCAGCCTGTACACCAGCGTGATGCCCAATCTGTTGGTGCCCGAGATCGCCCAGGCTCTGCGCGCGGCGCACGCCGTCAAGGTGTATGTGTGCAACATCGCCACCCAGCCGGGTGAGACGGACGGCTATGATGTAGACGATCACGTCCGGGCATTGCAAAGACACGTGGGCAGGGTGTTTCACTATGTCCTGGCCAACAACGCCCTGAATCACACGCCACCGCCGGGGGGCCGGTCCGAATGGGTGAAGCCTCCGGAACATACCTCGTACGGCTATCGGCTCTATCTGGCGGACCTGCGGCATCCGCAAACTCCCTGGCGGCATGATCCCGAACGAATGGGTCGCGCTCTCATGGAGATCCTGGCCGAAGCGACGGGACATCGTGCTGCCAGACTGTAGGCCGAAGGCCGGACAGATGACCGCAGCCGGGACCGGACGGGGGCTCGAGCGCCGGCGGGAGGACGGGCCTATATGACGAAGCTCATGGCAAAGTCGCGCCTTTTCTGTGATACTATCGGGGATACCCCCTGGCACAAACAAACCCCATTTGCAAGATATCCATAAGTTGGGTATCCTGCGGCAGATCCGCAACGCAATCTTTATCAAAGGAGTTTCCCATGGCTCTACGAGTTGGCATCAACGGTTTTGGCCGCATCGGCCGACAGGTGTTCAAAGCAATTGAAGAGAACTACGATGGTGTAGTGGAAGTCGTGGCCATCAATGACCTGGTGGCGACGGATGTTAATGCCCATCTTTTGAAATACGATTCCAACTATGGCCGCTATGACGCCGACATCAGCGTCGACGGCAATGACCTGATCGTCAATGGCGAACGCATCAAGGTCTTTTCAGAAAAGGATCCCGGTAAGCTCCCCTGGAGCGACGAAGGCGTTGACGTGGTGATCGAGTCTACCGGCATCTTCCGCAAGCGCGAGCAGGCAGCTCAACATCTCAACGGCGGTGCCAAGAAGGTCATCATCTCGGCCCCCGCGCCCGATCCCGATCTCACCATCGTGCTCGGGGTGAATCAGGATGACTACGATCCCGCAAAACATGTGATCATCTCCAACGCCTCATGCACGACCAACTGTCTGGCTCCGGCCGCAAAGGTCGTGGATGATAACTTCGGCATTGTCAAGGGGCTCATGACGACGGTCCATTCCTACACCAACGACCAGCGTATCCTGGACCTGGTGCACAAGGATCTGCGCCGTGCTCGCGCGGCCGCCATGAACATCATCCCCACGACCACCGGCGCGGCTCGCGCGGTGGGCCTGGTGTTGCCCAACCTCAAGGGGAAGTTCGACGGCATGGCCATGCGCGTGCCCACGCCCACCGTATCGCTGGTGGACTTCACGGCCGTGTTGGAGAAACGGACGACTACCGAGGAACTGCTGGACGCGTTCCGGGCTGCGGCGTCAGGTCCTATGCAGGGCATCCTGGGTGTCTGCGAAGAGCCGCTGGTGAGCATGGACTTCAAGGGCGACTCCCGCTCCTCTATTATCGACGCAGGCTCCACGCAGGTGCTGGACGGCGATCTGGTCAAGGGTCGTGAGCTGGTATGATAATGAGTGGGCCTACTCCATGCGCGTCGCCGATCTCTGCAAGTTCATTGCCGACAAGGGGTTGTGATAGCCTCGCGCTGACAATCGCGCTTCCGCTCACACTCCCAGAAAAGAGACGGTCGGGTGTGCGATGGCGCTCGCTCGAACATCGCCTGCCCGACCGTCTTTCTGTCAGTCGAAGCCTATGAATAAGAGAAGTGTTCGTGAACTGAACCCACAGGGTAAGCGCATTCTGGTGCGGGTGGATTTCAACGTCCCCCTGGACGAGCATTGCCAGATCACCGATGACAGCCGCATCCGGGCAGCGCTTCCCACCATTCGCCATCTGCTGGACCGGGGTGCGAGCCTCGTGCTGATGTCGCACCTGGGTCGGCCCAAAGGACAACGGGACGGTCGTCTCAGCCTTGCTCCCGTGGCCCATCATCTGCAGTCGCTACTGCCCGAGGCCCGTGTGCGCATGGCTGACGATGTGATCGGCCCTTCGGTCGATGTGCTCGTCAAAGCCATGCAACCGGGCGATATCACCCTGCTGGAGAATCTACGCTTTCATCCCGGTGAAAAAAAGGGGGACGAGGCCTTCGCCGCGGCCATCGCCGCCTACGGCGACCACTACGTCAACGACGCCTTCGGCACCTGCCACCGCGCTCATGCCTCCATGTATGCGGTGCCGCGCCTGGTGCGCGAACAGGGAGGCGCGGCCGTGGCCGGATTCCTGGTGGAGAAAGAAATCGCCTATCTGGGCGCGGCCGTGAGTCAGCCCGAACGACCCTTCGTTGCCATCCTGGGTGGCGCCAAGGTCTCTGACAAGATCGGCGTCATCACCAACCTGCTGGACAAGGTCGATGCGCTGTTGATCGGCGGCGGCATGGGCAGCACCTTCCTGGCGGCGCAGGGCAAGGAGATGGGGCGCTCGCTGGTCGAGGTCGAGGTGTTAGACACCGCGCGCGAGCTGCTGCGTACGGCGGGGAGCAAGCTGCACCTGCCGGTGGACGTGGTTGCAGCCAGCGAGTTCGCGGCCGATGCCGATGCCACCATCGTTTCGGTGGATCAGGTGCCGCCCGACCGCATGGCGCTGGATGTGGGGCCGGCCACCATCTCTGCCTACCAGGAGATCCTCAGCACGGCCAGGACGGTGGTCTGGAATGGGCCGCTGGGGGTTTTCGAGTTCCCCCGGTTTGCCCGTGGCACCCTGGCCATCGCCCAAACCCTGGCCGGCCTGCGAGACGCCACGACCATCGTCGGCGGCGGCGATTCCGCCGCGGCCATTCACCAGGCCGGCTTGAGCGAGCAGATCACCCACGTTTCCACGGGGGGAGGCGCTTCCCTCATGTTCCTCGAGGGCAAGGAACTCCCCGGCATCGCCGTGCTGGATGACGCATGAGTTTGTTCGACCGCATTCGCAAGGCACTCTCCTCGGGACCGGGCACCGGGCGTTTGGGCCGCGTCTTCTACGTGCGCTGCAACCGCTGCGGTGAAGTGCTGAGCACTCGCGTGGATCTGGCCAACGATCTGACCCTCGACTACGAGAGCGGCCACTATTTCACGCGCAAGGTGGTGGTCGGCAGTGGCGCCAATCGCTGCTTTCAGCGCATCGAGATCAGGCTGACCTTCGACAACCAGAAGCAGCTGATCGATAAGGAGATCAGCGGTGGTACGTTCGTCGAGCGGCCTGAGGCAAACGCGGAGGGCTGAGCCTTTGTCCCGAGTGCTCTTGCCCCTGTACGTGGGGTAGAGCCACATCGCGCCTGCGAACCATTCTTCGAGATAGTGAAGAGACCATGAGAAAACCTATCATTGCCGGAAACTGGAAAATGAACAAGACCATCGCCGAGGCGCTGGAGTTGGTGCGTGCTGTGCGCGCCGGTGTGCGCGATATCTCGGCGGTGGAGACGGTCGTCTGCCCACCTTTCGTGGCGCTGCAGGCCGTTTCCGAGGCCCTGACCAAGAGCAACGTTGGTGTAGGTGCGCAGAATGTCTTCTATGAAGAGAAGGGGGCCTACACCGGCGAGATCGCGCCGGGTATGCTGGAAGGGTTGGTGGACTACTGTATCATCGGCCATTCAGAACGTCGGGGATACTTCGGCGAGACCGACGAATGGGTGAACAAGAAGGCAAAAGCACTGCTGGCCCACGGCATCACACCCATCATCTGTGTGGGCGAGAGTCTGGAGCAGAATCAGGCCGGCGAAACCGACGCCTTTGTGCGCAGCCAGGTGCAGAAGGCATTGGCGGGCCTGAGTGCAGAACAGGTCGCCCGACTGGTCATCGCCTATGAACCCATCTGGGCCATTGGTACCGGGCTCACGGCAACGCCCATCGACGCCAACCGTATTATCAGCCTGAGCATTCGCGGGGCAATCGCCGAAATGTACGATGAAGCTACGGCCCAGGCGATCCGTATCCAGTACGGCGGCAGTGCCAAGCCGGAAAACATCGCTTCCTTCATGGAGCAGCCGGACATCGACGGAGCCCTGGTCGGTGGCGCCAGTCTCAAGGCCGACTCTTTCGTGACCATGGTCAGGGAGACGGAGCGGGTGCTGGCGCGAGTCTAGAGGCGTGTCCCCGTTGTGGGACGGCCCACCGTCAGCGCCGGACGCAGAAGTCAGGCCGGGTTGAACAGCGATGTTGGAGCAATGGTTACCCCTCTTCTCGACTCTGGTGCTGTTTGTGGCGCTGTGGTGGACGAGCCGTCAACTGGCCTACTTTTTCACGGGGGTGTTTCTTCTGCTCACCCGCAGTGAAAGTGCGGCCAGGATCCTTTACGCCATCTTCATCCTGCCCGGTACCATCATCCACGAAACCAGCCACTGGCTGATGGCCAGGCTGGTGGGGGTGCGTACCGGGCAGGTGAGCATTTTCCCCACGTTTGATCGCAAGGGCGCCATCCGCCTGGGCTCGGTGCAGGTGAAGGGCGGAGGGCTTCTGCAGCACACACTGATCGGCCTTGCCCCTCTGCTGGTGGGCAGTATTCTCACCGTCTGGCTGAGTTATGGGTTGGTAGAGGTGAAGGCGCTGGCACACGCCGCGGAGACGGGACAGTGGCAGGCCATCGCCGGCATCATCCGCCAGACGCTTTTGCGCCAAGACGCTTTGCTCGGTCTCTACCTGCTCTTCACGGTCAGTGATGCCATGTTCCTCAGCGCCAGCGATCGGGCGCCGATCCAGCAGACGCTGCTATATCTGGCGCTGGTGCTGACGCCTCTCTACTTTCTGGGACTGTTGCCCTCTCTGCCGCCGGAATGGACGGACGCCTTGCGCCTGGGTTTCACCGTTTTTGGCTACGGGCTGCTCATCGCGCTCATGGTACATGCGGCGCTGATGGTGCTGTTCGGCCTGTTATTCTACACTCTCTTACAGCTCGCGCGTGCTCGCTAGTTGGCGACGCTGAGCCTGCCGATCACGGGTTCGATGCCACTACCGTCGGCAACGCCCACTGCCGCCAGGGTCTCTTCATCGTACAAGACGACGGTCACCAGGTAGACTCCCGGCCGTTCGGGCAGGGTCAGGCGATAAACGTTGCGTGCGCTCTCGCCGGGCCACCAGGCGGTGGTGCGCACATGCCGGTCGTTGAGCAGGAGGCGGTCGTCCTGGGCCAGGGTGGCTCCGCCTGCCTCCTTCAAGCGTACCGAGACCTTAAGGGAGCGAGATGTCGGGGCTTCCACCTGCCATCGAAGGGTCACCAATGCGTTGCCGGCCGGGGGCGCGGGATTCGCGCGGCCGTACCAGTCCCCTGCAAGCAACACCACCCCCGGCTCGAAACGGATGCCCAGGGGGACGGCCTCTGTGGGTAGACGAAAACGGGTAGGCGGTTGCAATTGCCAGGCGCGGACGGTATATCCGCGGAAGTACTGGGTGTCGATAAGTCGGCCATGGGCGTCCAGCAGCGCGGGCACCGCACCCCGTGGGTCCATGTCCGATTCAAACCAGGTCACCCAGAAGACCTGCCGGGCACGGCCGGCCAGCGCGGTCAGTCGATGGTCGATACGACGCTCGTCGTCATGCGCCATGTCGACAAAGAGATATTGGGCAGGGGGCACATCGGCCGGTGCAGCAGGAGGAAACCCGTAGGCTTCGTTGTTCCATCGCGGCCAATAGAAGCCAAAGGGATAACGCTGGTCTACCAGGATGACATCCTCCGGGGTGGCGTGTGCCTGCAAATAGGCGACCACCCCGCGCGCATCCTCGCGGAAGTGTGCCGGATCGGTGAGATCCGCGTGCAACGAGAAGCCGGTAGGGATGAAGATCAGCGCCAGGCTCAGCCAGGGCAGAGGTCGCCACAAACTGCGCCAGCCGGCCAGCGCCCAACCGGCCAGTGCCCAAAGCGCCGGTAGGACAAAGCTGATATAGCGGGGGTTGAACGCGGAACGGGCGATGAGGATGCCGTAGAACAGGATCAGGCCACCTGCCAGCCACACGACCAACAATGACCATCGTTGTCGGTGCATGTACTCGCGGGCGTCGGCCGAGACTCCCTGAACCAGCGCGCCGCCCAGGGGAAGGACCAGCCACAGCCAGCGACCCCAGCGCCAGCTCATCTCGGGCACGAACTCACCCAGTGTAAAGGCGCGGAAGAGCTGGGCCAGATAGCCGGGAAGATCGGGCAACACCAGGTTGGGATTGTCATAGCCGGGAATCTGCCTGAGGGCGATGGGGGCTGCCGGCAGACAAAGGAGCACTACCCCGGCTGCGGTCGCGACAAGCGCGGCCAGCTTGCTCCTCCACTCCCCACCGCGCAAGGCCCAGACCGACAGCCATAGCCCCCACGTGGCCAGGATAATGGCCGTGGCATAGTGGGTAAGGAGGGAGACGGCCGCCAGCAGCACGAACGGCCCCCAGGAAACCAGCCATCCCCGGCGACCCCTTCCAACCCGCCACTCCTGCAGTGCCCGCCATAATGCCAGCGCCCCGGCAGCCAGCCATGCCCACGACATGGTGTACATGCGTGTCTCCTGGGCTTCGGCCAGCCCGTAGGGCGCCAGGGCGGCCAGGGCCATGGCCAGCAGTGCCGCCTCGCGACCCCGGTCCCCGGCCCGTAGCGAGCGTGCCAGGCGATAGACCAGTGCCACGGTGAGAACACCGAACCAGAGACTGACAAACCGGGTGAGAAATGCCTCTGCCCCTGTGAGTGATGTCCAGGCATGCAGCAAGTAAAAATAGAGCGGGGGATGAATGTCGAGTTCGCCCGCGACGGCGATCTGTGCCAGAGGGCGGGTGGCCACATCGATATTGCGTGCTTCGTCCCACCAGATGTCCTGAAAATCCAGCCGTTGCAGGCGCAGCCCCCAGGCTGCCAGAAGCAGCAGCACCGCCGCCCACCTCCACACCGGCCGCGCCTGGGTCTGCGGTCGCAACTTTCGCCGTATTACGGAAAGAAAGGGGACAGGCGAGCGCCTCGAAGCCATGTTAGGAGCCGGCCAGCAGGATATCGGCCAGATCGATGGGTCTCAACATGCTACCGGTCGCGGGCGCGTCGCCGGGCCGTTCGCCGGTATAGAGGCCGATCAGGCGGGTTTCGGCATCCAGCGCCAGCCCCCCTATGTTGCTCAGAGTCAAGCCGATGTCGGTTTGCAGCCAGCCACGCTCCTCCTGCAGCGCCGGATCTGGCGCGAAGCCCAGCAATCTGCCCTCACCCAACACCAGTACCCGGCCCACGCTCTGCTGCTCCCCTTTGATGCCGCCGCCGACAAAACTCAGCACCTTCACCGCGGCATCCGGACGCAGCCGTGAGGGATCGCCCCGTTGGGCCGGTGTCAGCCGGAAGCTGTTGGGCAGGGGTGAGCCGTCGGCCTGGGCGTAGATCTGGAGCACGGCCATCCCCCGTTGCCGGTCGGCCCGGACCACGCGCGCCAGATACCAGGCCGGGATGGAACCTCCTGTGTACAGGCCGCTGGGGTTGATCCCTACCAACACCTGGCCCTTGCGATTGTAACTGCGGCCCGTAGTGGGATCGACCACCGCGCCATACGCGGTGAGCAGGCGACCGTTTTCGCTCATCACCACGGCCGTGCCTCCGGTGGCAGCGGGGCTGTCATCAGAGGGCGTGAGCACAAAGGCAATCGAGCGCAGGACCTCGGCGTACTGGTCGCTCTCGCCGGCAGGGGGGGTCGGCACTGCACCGAAGAGAGGACGGAGGAAGAGGAAGTAGACAATGACCAGCCCCAACAGCCCGATCACGGCTCCGGCCAGCACGGCCTGCCAGAGAGAGGTGGAAGGCCGAGCTGCGGGTTCAGGTTCGGCGGTCGCGATCGGTGGAGGAGCCACGTATTCCACCCGGAATACTGAGTGCCCAAAACGCAATCTGTCTCCCGGCCGCAAACGACGCGGCTCACGAATGCGCTCCTCGTTGAGGTAGACGCCATTGGCGCTCCGGCGGTCGTACACCCAGGCTTCGTCCCCGCGTAGCTGGATGAGGGCGTGATGGCGAGAGGCTTCCACGTCATCGAGCACCACATCGTTGTCGATGGCGCGGCCCACGCTGAGGCCGTTGTCCACAACGGGATAACGATAGCCACCGGGATCGATCAGAAACCAGGTCATGGGAAGTGTGCAGGGAAAAAGGGCGGGTGACGGTATCAGGTTGGGGCATGCTGCGCGAGATAGCGCAGGGCCACACCGGTGAGGAGGGCCACGGCCGCGGGCAACACCTCTTCCTCGAAATCAAATCTGGGATTGTGATGCGGGCCTCTGGCCCCACCCGCCGGCCGAGCCCCCAGCAGGAGATAGCAGCCCGGCACTTTGTTGAGGATCTCCGCCATGTCCTCGGCCACCATCAACGGGGTTACCGGCCGCACGGCCTCGGCACCGAACAACGCACGCGCGGTCTGCGCGGCCAGTTCGGCGGCCGTCGCATCGTTGATCACCGCCGGGGTAACGTTGTCGTCGATCTCCAGGCGATAGGTAATGCCGTGTGCAGCGGCCATACCCTCCAGCACCGCCTCCATACGCTCCAGCAGCCTCTGGCGGACCTCCGGCTTGAAGGTGCGCAGAGTACCCTGTAACTCGGCCTGTTCGGCAATGACGTTGTAGGCGCTGCCCGCATGGAAGCTGCCAACGCTGAGAACGGCCGTCTCCTGGGGTGGCAGGTTGCGAGAAACGATGGTGTGCAGGGCGTTTACGGTGAGTGCGCCCACATGTACGGCATCGACGGTCGTGTGGGGTTGGGCACCATGGCCCCCGTGCCCCGTCAAAAGGATGCTGAAACGGTCGGCCGCGGCCATCAGAGGTCCTGGCTGGGCCGCAACCAACCCCACGGGCATCTGGTTCCAGAGATGAAGGGCAAAGGCTACGTCGGGTTTGGGGTGTTCAAGCACGCCGTCGGCAATGGTAGCCTTGGCGCCGCCCATCCCCTCTTCTGCCGGCTGAAACAGCAGCTTGACGCGACCCGGCTGCGTCCGCAAGAAATCGACCAGCAGAGTGGCCACGCCCATACCGATGGCGGTGTGACCGTCGTGTCCGCACGCGTGCATGACGCCGGGGTTTTCGCTGGCAAAAGGCAGGCCCGTTTCTTCCTGGATAGGCAGTGCGTCCATATCGAAGCGGAGGAGCACGGTGGGGCCTGGTGCGGAACCCTCGATGATCCCCACAACACCGGTCTTGCCCACGCCGGTAATGGTTTCGATGCCGAGGGAGCGCAGGTGCCGGGCCACGACATCGGCGGTGCGAACTTCCTCGAACCCCAATTCGGGATGGCGATGAAGATCACGGCGCCAGGCGATGAGTTGTTCGCGCAGCGCCTGCGAGCGTTGGAGGAGTTCGTGGGTCATAGGTGCCTGGAGAGAGAAGGGGAATACGGCCGGTGTAATGCCGGAGAAGAAGGTTAGTTCAACGGCAAGAATAGAAAGAGGACGGACCGGAACCGCCGCCGAGCATGCAGTTCTATCCGTCCTCTTGCGACAAGGCCGTTGGGCCGCGGCCTTGTCCGGAAGGAGATGACGTCATGAGCAAGGGGTTGCATGCTACAGGAATCCGCGGCCTTGTGTCAAATCGTCGCTGTTGCCGGAGGGACCGCGCGCCGGGTCAGGCGGGCCTGACCGTCGGCGTGATAGGAGGAGCGAACGAGGGGACCTGACTCTACCCATCTGAATCCCATCTCCTCGCCGGCCTGGCGCAGGGCTTCGAATTCCTCGGGCGTGTAGTAGCGTTCGATGGGCAGGTGATAGCGGCTGGGCTGCAGATATTGGCCGATGGTGAGGATATCGACATTGGCGGCGCGTAGATCCCGCATTACCGCCAGGATCTCCTCCCACCGTTCCCCCAGTCCCACCATTATGCCCGACTTGGTCAGCGCGCCTGGATCCATTTCTCGGGCCCGCTGCAACACCCACAGCGAGCGTTCGTATTTGGCCTGGGGACGCACGCGGCGATAGAGCCGCGGTACCGTCTCTACGTTGTGGTTGAGGATTTCGGGGTGCTCGCGCATCACCGTGGCCAGAGCCTGTTCATCGCCCATGAAGTCGGGGATAAGCACCTCCACGGTGCAACCGGGAACGAACTCGCGGATCTTACGGATCGTCGCGGCAAAGATGAAGGCCCCGCCATCGGGCAACTCGTCGCGATTGACCGAGGTCAGCACCGCGTGTCGCAGGCCCATCGCCTGCACCGAGCGCGCCACACGCAGAGGTTCCAGGACATCTACCTTCTGCGGCCGGCCCGTGATGATCTTGCAGAACCCACAGGAGCGAGTGCAGATCTCGCCCAGCAACAAGAAGGTGGCCGTGCCGCGCCCCCAGCACTCGCCCAGGTTGGGGCAGCCTGCCTCTTCGCAAACGGTGTGCAGACTCTGGCGGCGCATGAGGGCGTAGAGACGGCGATAATTGGGACTATCGGCCGTGCGTACCCGTAACCATTCGGGTCGCCGCCCGCGCGTGAGTTGCTCTTTGTGCCAGTTGTGGCGCGGAGGAGATGGATCCAGTTCGATAGGTGTGGACTGCGTCATGGCCCGTTTCGGCCTCTACATGTGGATGGGATGTCCGAGGACGGCATGGGCGGCCTCCATGAGAACCTCGGACAGGGTGGGATGGGCATGGACATTGCGCGCGATCTCGGCCGGCGTCAGCTCCATCATCTTTGCCAGGCTCAGTTCGGGGAGCAGCTCCGTGACTTCCGGCCCCACCATGTGCACGCCCAAGATCTCGCCGTAGCGCGCGTCGGCAACGATCTTGACGAAACCCTCGCGCTCACCCAGTCCCAAGGCTTTGCCGTTGGCCTGGAAGGGGAAAGAGCCGACACTGACTTCGTAGCCCTGCTCGCGTGCCTGGGCTTCGGTCATTCCCAGGCTGGCAACCTGAGGATGGCAATAGGTACAGCGCGGCATGCTCAGATAGTCCTCGATGGGCAGGGTCTCTACGCCGGCGATGGTTTCGGCCGCGACCATGCCTTGGGCGCTGGCTACATGCGCCAGGTTCATCTTGCCGGTGACATCGCCAATGGCATAGATGTGGGAGATATTTGTTTGCATGCGCTCGTTGATCTGCACCCAACCCTTTTCGGTGGCCACTCCCACCTGCTCCAGCCCAATGCCATGGCTGTTGGGCTTGACGCCCATCGCCATCAGCACCTGCTCGGCGGTGATGGTTTCGAGCTTGTCGGTCTGCAGATCTTTGACCGTCACCTGCACGCCCTCCTTGTCCACCTGCACTGCTTCGGTGCGGGTATTGGCCAGCGTGCGGATGCCTTGCTTCTTGAAGGCTTTGGCCACCACTTCGGCTACCTCCGGCTCTTCGTTCGGCAACACGTGGGGAAGCATTTCCACCACGGTTACTTCGACGCCGTAGGCATTGTAGACATAGGCAAATTCCATACCGATGGGACCGGCACCCACGATGACTATCGACCGGGGCAGGTTCTCCTGCACAATAGCCTGGCGATAGGTGAGCACCCGCTCGCCGTCCACCTCCACACCGGGTAGGGTGAAGGGATGGCCGCCCGTGGCCAGGATGATGTGGGCCGCAGTCACGCTCTTGTCGTCAACCGCGACGGTATGCGCATCCTTGAGCACGCCCCACCCTTGCAGGACATCGATCTGATTCTTCTTCATCAAGAAACCCACGCCCTTGACGAGACGGCTGGATGTCTGGCGGCTGCGTTTGACGGCCACTCCGTAATCCAAGGTCAGGTTGTCGAAGCTGAAGCCGAACTCTTTGCCGCGGCGTAGCAGATGTGCGATCTCGGCATTACGGATCAGGGCCTTGCTGGGGATGCAGCCCCAGTTGAGGCAAACACCACCCAGGTTTTCGTTTTCGACGACCGCGCACTTGAGACCGAGCTGGGCAGCGCGAATGGCAGCTACATAGCCGCCGGGCCCGCCGCCCAAGACAACCACATCATAATCGTAGCTTTGTGTCATTGTTTGATGCCTTGTTTAGAGCAGACCTGCTTCAGGTCGGTTTGGCGGAACGTGAAGGAGATGCCGGCATTATAACACAGTCCCCCCTTCTTCTCCCCATCTTACGGCCATTTTCCCTTTTGACCCCGGCCGTCAACTCGACCCTACCTGCTTCAGGACGAGCCGAAGATGTTATTGATGAGGCTGTTGCGCTGTTTGTCCAGCTCCTCTGCCCAGCTATCCATCAGCGACTGTAGGGTGATGAGCACGTCGGTGTCCGGGGGCAGTTCGCCGGGTAGATAGCGGTGCAGCAGATCGGTGACGGCTTTGCGCCAGAGATCGGCCTGTTCCGTCAACTCCTGCCTTTCGAAGGCGAAGGCACCGGTCGTATCTGCCAGCTCCTGCTGGAGCTGCTGCACCTGCTCGCGTAGTGTATCCAGGGCCTCCTCGCCTGTGTCCCAGCGCAGGAACCGCTGCGGATTGGTGTAGCCGTTCCAGCCGTCATCGGTGCGATAGGGCTTCACGCGCAGGCCGAAGTGGAGATGGGGACCGGTGCTGAAACCGGTATCCCCGCTGAGGCCAATGACATCCCCGGCCGAGACGCGATCATGCAAGCGCACTTTGAATTCGCTGAGATGGGCGTAGAGAGATTGACCCCAGTCATGTTGGAGCTTGATGTGCAACCCGAAGCCCTCGGGATCGTCCTTGCGCAAGATCACTTCGCCGTCATCGACGGCCAGGATCGGCGTCCCCACCGGCATACCCCAGTCGATTCCATTGTGGCCCGGCAGGCCGAGGCGTTTGTAAACTGCGGGATTCTCGCCGAATCCTTGTGTCAGCCGCTGTTGGCCCTCGAAAGGAAGCCGAACTTTGGGATCAGCCATGGCTTATGCTCCTGGTGGGGGAAGATGGGGGAAGGGAGCAGCACACAGGCTTACTCCTCGGCCGTCTGGGGCTGCGGGTCCTGGGGACACAGCGGGCGTAACATGGTCCAGCCGTAGATGCCTCCATCATGGCCATCCGCCCAGACGAACTGGATGGCGTAGTCGCCCACGAAATGGGCGGAGACGATCTCGGTGGACACGCCCGGCGGCGGCGTCTGCTGCAGTTCCGCGGGATCGATGGGCTGGCCCATATAGGCATGTCCGCCCCGGCAACTCACACACGGGCAGATATTGCGGATACCTGCCAGGGGATATTCACAGTGGGCACCGTCTTGCCAGTCGATGACAAGCAGGCCGTTGGGGCGATCGATGGTAACGTGACGGGGACGTGGTTCGGACATAGGTCTGGCAAGGGCAGCCTTTGGCTTGCCTATAGGGTGGCTGTGATGAGCCGCAGGCGCTCCTGATAATCGGGATCTTGCAATGGGTCGTAGTTGGGGCGAATGTAGCGGTTGAGGAAGAATTCCAGGAGCAGCGGGGTGTCGGTGTCCAGGGCCTGGGACAGTTCCCAACCGGCCGCGGCCAGCAGGCAGACAGCCTGCACCAATGCCATCAAGCGATCCACCATGCGGCGAATGTGCGTCTGCTGGAAATCGGGCTCGGCCTGCAAGAGGTGGTCGATCTGTCTGCGGAGGGTCTCCATTCGTTTTGTCAGCTCCAGCCGCATATCATACAGAGAGTGTGCCGTGATGTCGGCGAGCAACGTGTCCAGATAGTCGAAGAGATACTCGTGCAACCGGTATTTCTGCATGTCGCGCAGCGCCTGCAGGCAGAGGACGTTGTGACTTCCCTCCCAGCTTTCAAAGACAAAGCTGTCCCGGTACAGCCGCGGCAGGATGGAGAAGTCCTCGATGGCACCGTTCCCGCCCAGAATCTCCTGAGCGCGGCGTATGCCCAGACTGGCCTGAATCGACGTCCAGTACTTGTTGATATTGACCAGGAGACGGTGCACGCGTTTCTCCTCGTTGCCGGAAAGGCCCATGTCGATGCGGTCGATGAGATGACTCAGGCGTAGATTGCCCGCGAGCATGGCGGCCAAGTCGCTCTTCATCTCGGCCAGAGCCTCTGCCACCAAAGGATATTGCGCGATGGGATGGCCGAAAGCGTGACGATGCCGGGCAAAATGCCAGGCTTCCACGTAGGCCCGCCGCAACAGCCCTGCCGACCCCACCGCGTTGGCCCATCGCGAGGTGTTGAGCACCAGCTCCGTCACGATGTGTATGCCTTCGCTGAGCTCGCCCAGCGGATAGGCAACGGCCTCGACGAAGTCGATTTCGCCCGAAGCCATGGTGCGGGTCCCGAACTTGGTCTTGAGCCGCCGGATGTAGAAGTGATTCAGCGAGCCATCGGGCAAACGCCGCG
>RFJM01000401.1 GCA_003694905.1 Caldilineae bacterium | reverse complement strand
GTCTCAGGGAGGGGCAACCGCTGGCCCTGCTGGAGGCCATGGCGGCCGGTACGCCGGTGGTGGCTACGGATGTAGGGGGCTGCCCCGAACTCGTGCTGGGCACGACGGAGGAGGACCGGGCCCTGGGTGCTTCGGGCCTGCTGACTCCGACGCAGGACCCGGACGCTACCGCCGGCGCGGTGCTGGCCCTCTGCCGTGATCCCGATCGCTGGCAAAGCGCGTCGCAAGCGGGACAGGAGCGAGTACGAGCCTACTACGCGCTGGACAGCATGTGCGAGGCCTATCGCCGGCTATACACCAGGTGGTTGTAGAGTGAACATCGGTTTCCTGCATCAATACAGCCTCAACAGTTCCGGCAGTGGGGTCTACACGCTGCAGGTCGTCCCGCGGTTGCTGGAGCGCGGGCATCGGGTGTGTATTGTGTGTCGCGACTTCCATCCCGAGAAATATCCCTTTGTCGAAGAGGCTGTGCTTCACCACGGCGACCGCACGCAACAGCTCTTCCGGCGCGCCGACAGCGCACGTTGTACCGTCCACACCCTGCGCGGTCCGATTATGGCCGTGGCCTATCCGCGGTCCGAGGACCCTAACGGACTCCTGTATACTGACCTGACAGATCAGGAGATCTCGACCTACGTGGACTATCACGTAGAGCGCGTTGAATATATCGCCCGCCGGCACAGGCTGCAGTTGTTGTTCGCCAACCATGTGGTGTTGATGCCTTACGTGGCCTTGCAGGTGAAGCGCCGCCTGGGCATCCCCTATGTGGTGGCGGTCCACGGTAGCACCATCGAGTACGTGGTGAACCCGGACGAACGCTACCGCCGATATGCTGTGGAGGGCTTGCGTGGCGCCGAGCGAGTCATCGTCCTCAATTCAGAGGTGCGAGATCGCGTCCTCGGTCTGGATCCCGGGCTGCGCGCGCGTCTCGTGACCGTCCCCGTGGGTGTGGACACCCGTTTGTTTCATGCTGCAGGTGTCTCGGCGGCGGCACAGTCCGGCAACGGCGGCGAGAACGGTTCAGGGCCCGGGCGCCGCACCATCGCCTATCTGGGGAAGCTCTCTCTGGAGAAGGGCATACACTGTCTAATCGCGGCGCTGCCCCTCGTTTCCGCTCGTGTGCCGGATGCACATCTCCTGGTCATCGGCGGCGGCGTTGCCCGGGAATCGTTGGAAGATATGGTCGCGGCGCTGGGCCGGGGGGATCTGGCCGGTGCTGCCGAGTTCCTGGCCAGGGCGCCGACGGCTTCTCAAAGGCCGGGCTGGCTGCGACCCCTCACCCGGTTCTGGGAACAGGTGGACCGGCCGGCATATCTGGAGCAGGCGGCGAGTTTGCCGCGCCGGGTTGAATTTACCGGCTTTGTCCCCCATCCGCATCTTGCCGAAGTGCTCTCAAGAGCCGAGATGCTCGTCATTCCCTCTCTGGTCAAGGAAGCCTTCCCGCTTGTCTCTCTAGAGGCCCTGGCCTGCGGCGTCCTGCCTATGGGCACCTATCAGGGAGGTCTCGTGCCGGTGCTGGACCATATCTCGGAAACCCTGAAACTGCCGATCGACCTGATCAAGGTGGACTCCCGCGAGGAAGTCTTTGTCCGCGATCTCGGGCTTAAGGTTGCCGGCCTGCTGGAGTACCTGACACCCGAGATTCGTACCCAGGTGGCCTCCCGGTGTCGGGAACTGGCCCTCCAGTTCGACTGGAAGCACGTTGTTGCACGCCTGGAAAAGCTCTGCGTCCAGGCGACCGAGGCCGGCAAGCCCTGAACACAGCATTATGCGATGAATCCACCAAGGAGCCGAGAAGCATGGAGATAATCAGCGAGCAGCACAACGGCGTCACCGTCCTCCGTTTTTCTGCCCCCCTCGAATTGACCGCTCACGAAGCCCCGGATTTCCAGACTTCTATCCTCCAGAACCTGCCCGAAAACGGCCGGGTTGTTTTGGACATGGCTCAGGTCACGTTCATCGATAGCTCCGGTCTTGGGATTCTGGTGGGCCTAAACCGCAGGCTCATCCGCAACGGCGGCGAACTGCGTCTGGCCAGGCCCACACGCAGCGTAGCTACCGTGTTTGAGATTACCCGCTTGCATCGCTTCTTCGAAATCTATGATACGGTCGAGGAGGCAGTGACGAGCTTCGAGGACTGAGCAATGCTGGCCGTACAGGCAATGCATAGCGGCAATCTATCGGGCGACAGCGTGTCCGATGATCTGGCAGAGCTGATCCGCCTGTTGGCTCGGGCCGACCCACCCCGCGCCGCGGACGAGCTTCGCCGGCTAATGGACAGGGAAACCGAACTCGCGCGGCAAAATCGGCTGGCGCCTTATGCCGATCGGCTGCCGCAGGTGCTCGCCCGGCTCAGCCCCGAGCGGCTGGCACTCCTGTTTGAGCATCTGACGCCCCGTGAGTTGCGGAGAGCGCTATTCGGTAATTTCCGTGTGGTTCCCTGGCAGACGCTGGTCCGAACCGCGGAGGCCATGGCCCCGGCTGCCCTGGCCCGCCTCCTCGGCGAGCTGGCCCTGGGGGTGGACCTGCCGCGCAGTGCAGCACGATTGCTGGCCGATATGAAGCGCGCTCAGGCGGCTGCCGTCCTGCCGCGGGCCGAGGACTGGGTCGTGATTCGTCTGGCGCCCCTGATGCTCCCGCAGGCCCTGGCGGATGTGTTGCGAATTCTGCCCTCCGACCGGGATGCAGCCCGGCTGACGAGACTTCTGGTAGCTGCGCCACCGCCGTGTCCCGCTTCCCTGAGCGACGCGCTGCGCAGGCTGCCGCCCGGGGCGCGCCAGATACTATCCGCGCATGTCCCGCAGAGATACCGCCGATTCGTGGAGGAGGAGTTGAGCCGCTCCGTTAACCCGCGCTGGGAGGCCATGGGGATGGTGGATCTCGTCGAGATGCTGCATCGCAAGTCGCCCGAGGGCATCGTCCGGGCTTTGATGAGCATGAGTGGCCGCCGGCAGATCACAGTACTGAAGCGGCTGGGCGCGCCGCTGGCGGCTGCCACCCTGACAGCGCTGGGACATGAAGATCCTACACGCGCAGGAGCGCTCCTGGCCGGTCTGGGTGAGTATGTCTGGGTGCGCGGGCCGGACGGCTCTCGCCGCCGCCTGCTTTTCGCGGCCCGTGGTGCGGCCGTCCTGGAGCATCTAGATCCGGAGGACCCGGCGGTGGCAGCCCTGCTGCAGCACGTACCCTCCCCAACGTTGCACGACTTTCTGGCCCGGGCAGGACTCGAATGCCGGCGACGCATGCGCGATCTGCCGGGAGTCCGCGCTGTTGGCTTTGCGCCGGCGGCGTATCCTGTGATCCGTTGCCGGGGAAGACGGCGCAGCCGGCGACTGAGCCCGGCCATGCGCTGGATCCGGATTCGCGAGTCGGTGCAAACCGATGCCGGCCCGCAACCCATGCGTATCGATCTGCTGGAGTTGGATACCAGCCGTGTGCGACTTTGCCTGCGCCGTGCCATCACCGAGGAGCGACTTGTCGCCATCGCCGAGGCAAAACGCCTGCTCGGCGAGGCCCGGCGGGGAGGCGAGAGACCCGATCCGGCCCTATTCCAGCGGCTGGGAATCGTGCGTCTCTCCGAGCAAGTGGCCGCCACCGGGGCTATTGCCGGCATCAACGGTAATTTCTATTTCGATTACGGCCACTATCTCGATGCCCACGACCTGGGCATCGATCTCCTGCGTGTGCCGGGGCTCCACTTTGGCGATGTCATCGGCTGGTTCGTCGAGGATGGCGTGGACGTCAGCCCGCCCGTGTTCAATCGCGCCGCCCTTGTCGTTACCGAGGATGAGCGCATCCACATCCGACGTGTGTTCATGACGCATGTGGAATTGCCCAACGGCTACCGCCTGACATGGGACGCCGTAAACCCGCCGCCGGATCCTGAATCCCGCCCGGAAGGCGTGGTGCTGTACAACGGCCTGGCGGGCTTCACCACGCCCGAGGATCCAGAGCGAGTCGACCTGGCCATCGCCCGATATCGACTGGAAGGGGTCTACGAAGGTGGGGGGGCACCGATACCCCTCTTGGGCTTCGTTCTCTCTCTGCCTCGCCCGAAGGCCGGGGCATGGTTGGCCGGCGTAGATACCGGCGACCGGGTTGCCATCGGCTATAACTTTCCGCCGCGGCTGGGCCGAGTGCAGCAGGCCATGGCCTGTGGCCCTCTGCTGGTGAGCGACGGACAGCTGGACCTGGATCCCGACTTCGAGGACTTCGGGGAGAAAGACGCCTCGGTGGTGCCGTTTTCCCTCACTCGCGGGGCCGACACCTTTCATACCGCCCGCAGTTTCGTCATGCTGCGCGACGGCAACGTGGTGCTGGGCACCGTGTCGGGCACGGCCCTGGGCAGCGGCCCCCCGCGCGTCAGCATGGGTATGACCTTTGGCGAACTGGCGCAGCTATGTCTGGACCTGAGTGCCGAGCAGGCCATTGCCCTCGACGGCGGCGGTTCCAGCTCTCTGGTCGCGGTCGCGGATGGCGTTCCGCGCGTGCTCAACGTTCCCACCGGTGGTGCCGACGTACCGGAAGGCGAGGAACGTTTCATAAACACCTACTGGTTGGTTTTCGAGAGGTAAACGCAGATGAATGACGAGGCTTCACGTCCGACCGAGCTGTCGGTGGAGCAACTGACATCCCTTATGAGTGAAAGCGATGTGAAAAGGGCGGCCTGGTTGTTTGGCCGGCTCATCGAGGAAGAGGATGAACTGGTCCGGGCCAATCTGCTGAAGCCGTATGAAGATCGGGTTCCCCAGGTCCTGCGGGTATTGCCTCCGGCGCGTGCCGCTGCGCTCTTGGACCTGCTCCCCATCGGCAAAGTCAAGCGCGCCCTGTTCGGCAACTACACCCGCATTCCCGACGATCGTCTGCGCGCTATCATCGCCGCAATGGCGCCGGAGCAAGGTGCCCGTCTGCTGGAAGCGATGAGCATTGGTGTGGACGCCCCGAGGGAGATGGCCCGGGTGCTGGCAGGACTGCCGCAAGCTGCGCTGGTGCCCCTGTCCCAGACGCTTCATCCTGCCGCCGTGATCCGCCTCTTGACAGAACTGGAGCCCCAGGAGCAACAGCAGGTATATGTCCGGCTCGGTGAAACGGCCGCGGTGGCGGTGCTGGAGGCTTTGCTGGCCGAGGAGAATCTCGTGTACGCTGCCTGGGCTGCTCATCTGCTGCAGGCGCTGGAGCCCTCCGCGCGCGCGGCCATCGAAGCGCGGCTGGGAGAAAACCTGCGCGAGATGCTCGCCCGCGGGAGTGCCTGTGGCATGGTCGATCCACTTCCTACCCAGGCCTTGCGCGAGGTGCGCCTCTTCCTGGAGGAGGCACCACCGGAGACCGCGGTGACGGTCCTGCGTGAGATGCACCCCTCGCGTGCGGTACAGACGTTGCGAACCATCCCGGCGGCGCGCGGCGCGGCCCTCTTGCAGGATCTGGCCGCGCAGGACCCCGACCTTGCCGCCGATCTGCTGGAAGCCATGAATTCACGCATTCTGCTGCGTCCGCCCCGGGCCGATACGGCACCGGCCTGGTGGCTCGGTGACTGCCCTGCAGCGGCCATCCTGGAGGCTATGGACCTGACTCAACCCGCGTCTCAAGCCTTGCTACGAGCCCTGCGCCCGGAACAGCTCGAGTTGATCCTCCAGCATCTTTCGCCGCAACGACAGGCCGACATCAACGGCATTCTCGAGACGGCTCAGTCCGGACACCTGCCCTTCTCGCTCGATGTTCTGGCCGTGGGGCGTGGCCGCCGCAAGAGCCGTCGCGTGGACGGGGGCTTTCGCTGGGTTCATATTGAGGAGCAGCTCGACGTCGGCGCCAGGGTCAAGCCGGTGATTATCGACCTGCTGGAGATCGAACTCGAGCAGGTGCGCCTGGAGGCGTGGATGGCAGTCGATGAGAAGACGGCCATGCCGGTGAGCCAGGCCGCGGAGGTCTTCGAGGAGTATCGCCGCACCGGAAGGCGACCCGGCGGCAGCGCTTTTGCTCACATGGGGCTGGTGCAATTGAGCCGCGCCGTAGAGGCTGCAGGTGCCATGGCCGCCATCAACGGCAATTTCTACTTCGACTACGGCCACTACATCAACGGTATCACTCTGGGGATCGACATGGCTCAGGTGCCTGGGCTCTTTTTCGGCGATCCCATTGGCTGGTTCGTGTCCAACGGTACCGAACTCATCCCTCCTGCCTTCAACCGCGCTGCGGGAGTAGCCACCTCGCAGGGAGGCTTCTACATCGATCGCGTGTTCATGACCGATATCACCCTGCCTAGCGGGCGTCGCCTGCGCTGGGATGACCTGAACCGGCCCAAAGCACCGGGGCGGGTGATTGCGTACAACTCGCTCTTTGGCTACCGGACCGAACGCGCAGACACGCACGTAGACCTGGCCATTGCTCGCGGGCATATCTGGGC
>RFJM01000400.1 GCA_003694905.1 Caldilineae bacterium | reverse complement strand
GGTTTTGGTGATTGGGCAGGTTTGCAGGAAGGTGATGTGCTCGTTTCTGTGGATGGGGTGCCGTTTGCGGCCTGGTTACAGCCGGAGATAGGAAATTATCAGGCCCTCGTGCGGCGAGATGGGCAGGAAGTGACAATCGAGCTGCCCGTGGTGGCGCTCATCCGTATCAATGCACTGCCGTTGACCAGCGGGATTGTGGCGGCGCTTGTCTTCTGGGCGACCGGCAGCTACTTGTTATGGCGACGCCCGCGACAACAGAGTGTGCGCATCCTCTTTGTGCTGGCGCAGGTTTTCGCCGTGGCCGTGCTGCTGTTGTTGGCGTTTCCGCAGGGCGTGCGGCCAATGTGGATAAGCCATGTGGTCATTGCTGCCTTTCATCTGGCCGCGCCCCTGCTACTACACCATGTGCTCACGTTCCCCGTCCCGCTGGGCAGTCGTAAGCAACGCGCCCGGTTGCTGCTGGGGGTCTATGTTTTGGCCGCGGTGATGTTGGGGCTGAGCTGGCAGGGGGGCGATCTGACCACACGCCTGGCCGTCTTGTACACCACGCTGGAAGTGGCGGCGGCGCTCGCCGTGCTGGTCTATGTGTATTTCCGCCGGGCCACGCCCGACGGCCGGCGCCGGGTACGCCTTATCCTTTTCGGCAATCTGCTGGCAGGCCTGCCCGCGCTGGCCCTCTACCTTCTGCCCTCAATCGCCGGCTCCCCCTATCGCATGCCTTCCTGGCTGATGGGCCCTTTCTTGATCATAGCCCCTGCATCCTATCTGGTCGCCGTAGCCCGCCACAACCTTTTTGGCATCGATCGCCTCCTTAACCGCAGCCTTGTCTATTTGCTACTGTCGCTGGCCGTCTTCTTGCTGTATCTGGGGCCGTTTCTCTTGATCTATCGCTACTTGCCGAACGATTCGGTGCTGGAGCTGCTTCTGGTGGTGGGGCTGACAATGCTGGTTGGGTTTGGCTTCGACTGGGCTCGGGCGCAGGTGCAACGGGCAGTTGACCACCTGTTTTACGGCGGCTGGTATGACTACGCCGGTGTGGTGGAGACCATTAGCGACGAGCTGGCTCGTACGCTGGACCGAGAGCAACTGGCCTATGTCCTGACCCAACGCGTGGCCCAGTTAATGCAGTTGTATCCCGGTCGGCTGGAATTCGACGATGCGCCCAGGGCATCGCCCGCATCCGATTTTCCCGTCCGCTTTACGCTTTCTTTTCAGAATCAGCCTCGGGCCCGCTGGTGGGTGGGAGCGCGGCGCGATGGCGATGATTTCAGCGAGACCGATCGACACATCCTGCGCACCGTGGCCCATCAGGCCGATCTTGCACTCGACAACGTATTGCTGGTAGAACAACTCCGCCGGCAGTTGGCGGAAATCCGCACTATGCAACAGCGCTTGCTGCGCTCGCGAGAAGAAGAACGGGCGCGGCTGGCCCGCGACCTGCACGACGGTCCGCTGCAGGCTCTGATCGCTTTGAACTTACGGCTCGGCCTGCTACTGTCGGTCACCCAGACGCCGGAGCAACGGGCAGAACAAGTGCAGGCGATGCGAGAGGAGGTGCGCCGGCTTCTGGCCGACATGCGCCAGACCAGCGCAGCACTGCGGCCGCCCATGCTGGATGCCCTGGGCCTGGGTGCGGCTCTGCAAGCCCTGGCCGATGAGTGGGTCACGCAAACCGGGGTCGCCGTCCATCTCGATCTGCCCCCGGCGGCTGAGTTGCGCCATCTTCCTGACGAAGTGGCCGTCAATCTCTACCGCATCGTGCAGGAGGCCCTGACCAACATCGCCCGCCACGCCGCGGCCCAAAACGTGCTCCTGCAGATGCGTGAAGAAGCCGGCTGCCTGACGCTGATCATCCAGGATGATGGTCGGGGGTTCGTCCTGCCTGCCGCGGCGCATGACCTCGTGTCCGCAGGGCATTTCGGTCTGGCGGGCATGCAGGAGCGGGCGACCCTGATCGGGGGGCAGTTGTGGGTCGAATCAGAAGTGGGGCAGGGGACCACAGTGCGGCTGGTGTGGCCCCACGAATCAGACAACTCTGCCCGACGGCCACAGAAAGCCGCTCTTGAATCTTAGAGCCTGCGCTCACTCTGGCAATCACCTGCCTCCGATCTCGGTGGACTCTGGCCCACGCGTAGCAAGCAGTGTGGACTGTCTCAGAGCCAGGGGCAGATAGGAGCCATGGCCGATCACGTATCGGGTCCCAGTAGCAAGTCTGTCAGCGACATAGTACGCACTGTTGTAGCCCGTCTCCAGGGTGTCGACGCAATTGCCTCGGGCGCGCATGACGATTTCTCTACTGACCACCATGTCGGCGCTGACGCTACCGAAGTCCCGTCCAAGTGAGTGCGATGTGTGATAATCGGCGCGCCACGGCGCGCGGGTGCAATACGCTAGCGGGCGTATTGCGGCCTACCCACCATCGCCAGGATTTGCGGCAGGTTGACCGGTGTCAGGCGCTGGCGCTGCGAGGCCACATAGCGAACCGTTTGCTCGTACAGCGTCCAGCGGGCTGCCTGCTCGGCGGGCGAAAGCAGCGGCGCTTTCTGCGAGACATCCCAGGGCGGGCGTTTGCGCCCCTGCACATAGACGGTGACCCAGGCCGACTGCATGGCGAAAAAGTCATTGTCGTGCATCTTGATGCCGATGAAGACGGGCGCGTCCCCTTGCTGTGCGGCCAATGCGTGCGCCAGCGC
>RFJM01000399.1 GCA_003694905.1 Caldilineae bacterium | reverse complement strand
TACAACCTCCGGTCTGCCTAAGCACATTGTTTTAATTGAAATTTAGGATGGGTGAAAACTGTCAAAAAAAAAAGCGGGAGAACAACGCCTACCACATCCGCAAGTCCGTCCGCGATATGGTGGTCTACACGATTCAGAACGTCATCGAGGACCCGCCCTTCTCCAAGCTGGACCTGATCAGTTGCCGCAACCTCCTCATCTACCTGGGGAGGGACGGGCAAATGTTCCGGAACAGCTGGCCCTAGGCACTTGGAACGGTCTTTGCGGCGAATCGTACGAGGTTGCACATTTGCGTCATCGTGCACGGGCTGACACCCGAAGCGTTTCTTGTCAAGAGGGTGGGCGGGGATGCGGTCCCGGGAGATGGAGAAGGATATAGGGAATTCTTTTGTTGACACCCATATTCAGATAAGCTAATCTAATAGGGCTATTGTCGACGAAGCGCCAAGCACCTTGTGGGCTCGGCGCGGGTGACAAGGATCCCCCGCCCTTGGAGGACCCGCATGTCCATAGTCGCCCTATTCAGCGCCAGCCATTGCCGGGTCGATGATGTCGCCCGGCTACTGGTCGAGCGCACCGGCTACCGCCTGGTGACCACCGAGCAACTTATCGAGGATGCGGCCGGGAAGTTTTCGGTGAGCGAGAAGAAACTGCGCCGCACCGTCTACGGTCCGCGTCCGTTGTTCGAGAACATCACCAGGGAGCGGGGCCGGCACATCGCCTACCTGCGGATGGCACTGGCCGAGGCCATCCAGGATGACGATATCGTCCATCACGGGTTTACCATGCACCTGTTGCCGCGTTCGCTGACCCACGTGCTGCGGGTCTGCCTGGTGGCCGGCCTGGAGTTTCGCCTGGCCCAGGCGCGGCAGGCGGGGCTCGAGGGCGGCAAGGCCGGATCGCAACTGGAGAAAGACGACGAGCAGTGCCGGCAATGGACGGTGGCCTTGACGGGACTGGGCCCCTGGGACAAGCGTCACTACGATGCCGTCATACCCATGGACGATACCAGTCCGGAAGCGGTTGCCGAAGAGTTGATTGCTCACCTGGCCAAGCCGGTACTGGCCTCGGGACCGCATACCGCCGCCGCGGCGCGCGATTTCTTGCTCTCGGCCCGGGTAGGGGTCGTTCTGGCCGAGTCCGGTCACGAGGTCGACGTCGAATGTGAAGGGGGGAAGGTTACCCTGATAATAAACAAGTTCGTCATGCGCCTGGATAAATACAAGCAGGAAGTCACCAACCTGGCCCGACAGGTGGAAGGCGTGGCACAAGCCGAGGCCCGCGTGGGCCCGGGATATCAAAAGCCCGCGATCTATCCCAAACTCGACTTGCCGCAAAAGATATTGCTGGTCGACGACGAGAAGGAGTTCGTCCATACCCTGTCGGAGCGACTGCAGACCCGCAACCTGGGAGCGGCCGCGGCCTACGATGGCGAGCAGGCCCTGCAGATTGCCGAGCAAGATGCCCCGGACGTGATGGTCCTGGATCTCAAGATGCCCGGTATCGACGGCCTGGAGGTGCTGCGGCGCATCAAGAAAGACCACCCCTGTACGCAGGTTATCATCCTAACCGGCCACGGTTCTGAAGCCGAACGCCGCCTGGCGCTCGAGCTGGGTGCCTTCGCCTACCTGAACAAGCCGGTCGATATCGATGTTCTGGCCCAGACCATGAGAGATGCCTACACCAGGGCAGCCCAAGGATCCGCCCCGGCTGTCGACGGAGATTGATTGCGCATCCCGTCGAGGCCGTTGACAGGAGGGACCCATGAGCGGCAGGAACAAGCCTGCCAGCCAGCCGTTGTCGGCGGCACCGCTCTTGCACCGGCGGCGCTATCGCGCTTTGATGTGGCAGGCCGGCCTGGCGATAGGCCTGACCGCCATCCTGCCCCTGCTGGTGATGACCTGGATCAACTACTCCCAGTTCGAAGAGACCTTCCATCAGGAACTCATCCGCCCGGTGGCCCGTTTCACCGCCAATGCCGAGCGCTCCCTGGAAGCCTTCCTGCGCGAGCGCATCTCCGCCTTGGACCTGGTGATTCGGGACAAATCCATCTCCGACCTCAGCGACAACATGGCCCTGGCTCGTCTGTTGGCCAACATGAAAGAAGCCTTTGGCGGCTTCGTGGACTTGGGGCTGATCGACCCGGAGGGAAACCAGGTATCCTATGCGGGTCCCTACAATCTGGCAGGCAAGAACTACGCCCAGCAGCCGTGGTTTCATGCCGTGCAACTGCGCGGCATCTACATAAGCGATGTGTTCATGGGCTACCGGCATCTGCCGCACTTCGTCATCGCGGTGCGCGACGACCGCCCGGAAAGCGACGGCTGGGTGCTGCGCGCTACCATCGACAGCGAGGTGGTCAACGACCTGATACTGGGCATGGAACCGGGCGGCTCGAGCGACGTGTTCCTGATAAACCGCCAGGGGGTGCTCCAGACACCTTCTCGGCGTCACGGCGAAATCCTCGAGAAAGTGCGTCTGACCATCCCCCCTTATTCGCGGCGCCCCGAAGTGATGGAAACGCACGACAGCCAGGGACAGCCGATCATCCTGGGTTACGCCTATGTTGCCAACTCTCCTTTCATCATCCTCGAGGTGGTCCAGCCGGCCACACGTCAGGCCGGTTGGCTCGCCATGCGTCGCAACCTGCTCTTGTTTCTCCTGGGCAGTATACTGGTGGTGCTGGGCGTGGTGTTCTACGGAACGCGCTACATGGTGAATCGCATCCGCGACGTCGACATGCGCCGGGCGGCGATGTTTCACAAGATGGAGTACACCAACAAACTGGCCGCCATCGGACGCCTGAGCGCCGGGGTTGCCCATGAGATAAACAATCCCCTGGCCATCATCTCGGAGAAGGCAGGTTTGATGAAGGACCTGCTGGAGATGTCCGAGAGCCCGCCTGACCGTGAGCGGCTGTTGGCGCTGGTCGACTCCGTGCTCAAGTCGGTGGAACGCTGCAGCGCCATCACCCACCGTCTGCTGGGCTTCGCCAGGCACATGGACGTGCAGAAAGACCACATCAACCTCGAATTGTTGCTGCGCGAGGTGCTGAGTTTCCTGGAAAAGGAAGCCGCCTACCGCAACATCGAAGTCAGCGTCGAGGTGGCCGCCGACGTTCCCAACATCGAGAGCGACCGTGGCCAGTTGCAGCAGGTTTTTCTCAACATCATCAACAACGCCTTCGCGGCCATGGAGTCGGGGGGAAAACTCACGCTTTCCGTATCGCGCCTCGACGTGGACCGGGTGGCCGTCACCATTGCGGATACCGGCACGGGTATCGCCCCTGAACACCTGCCGCACATCTTCGAGCCCTTCTTTACCACCAAGAAAGGCAGCGGCACCGGCCTGGGC
>RFJM01000398.1 GCA_003694905.1 Caldilineae bacterium | reverse complement strand
GATGAAGACACCCCCCAGGCCGAGGCCAGCTACATTCACTATGCCGTCGAATATGACGACATCGAGGCCATTTACCGCGATGTAGAAGGTCTGCGCCCCGCGGAGCAGCAACGACGGCTACAAGATCTGGGCGAGCCGGCGCCGCCACAACGCTGGACCCGCCGGCTTACGGTTTTCTTGGACAGCATTTTCGATCTGGCCAGCGACGGTCTGGCCAGCGTGGTGGGGAGCGAGACGCCCATTCGCGCCGTTGTCATCGACCTGCCCAATGTGCCGCAACAAAGCCTGGTGGTCGGCTACACAGGCAATCGCTACGATCCTCTCCTGGAGCGGAGCTTGGGCAAGCGGGTTGTCTGCCAGATGGTGTTGGGGGATGCGTTGTATGAGCGGGTAGGACGGCTACATACTTATTCTCGTCAGTTTCTCCTGCTCTGTGATGTTCCCTTTCCGCGAGAACACCTGCTGACGGTCCGTCCCCAGGAATCCATGCCTACGGTGGTGGCCAATGTGCGCGTGGTGCATACCGGCCAGCAACTGGAGGTGACCAATCTCACGCCTTATCCCCTGCTGCTCGATGCGCTGCACATGGGCGAACGGGTGCGAGATTTGGGGATGGTATTGGAACCGAAAGCGACGTTCCGGCTTAACATCGAAGTCCCTCAAGCCTCCGAATGCTCTCTGGTATGTAAAGTGGTGCGAAAGGTCGATCTGATCATTCCCCGCAGTCGGGCCGTGGTACGCTACCGCGCCGGTCGTGATGACACGAGCTATCTCTACGATGTGGGCATCGCGCTGAGCGAGCGCGCCTACGACCAGAAGGAGGAGGAACGCCTGCGCTGGGAGCTGCGCAATCAGCCCGGGAATGCGGTGGCTGCCGCCAGCCTGGCCCGGCTGCTCTATCGCAAAGGCGCCCTGGCCGAGGCAGAGCGATATTATCGACAGGCATTGTCCCAACCCCGATCCCTGCCCGATAGCGGCAAACGCATCGCCCGCGAGCTCGAGCATCTGCGGCGACTGCAGGACCACTCGCCGGAGACCACGCCATGACCGTTATCCTGGGGATCGAGACCTCGTGCGACGAGACCGCGGCCGCAGTGGTGGTCGATGGCCGCACCATCCTTTCCAACATCGTTGCCTCGCAGATCGAGCTGCATCGGCAGTACGGCGGTGTATTTCCGGAGATGGCCTCGCGCGAGCATGTCAAGGCCCTTTTGCCGGTGGTCACCGCTGCCGTGCAGGAAGCGGATGTGGATTGGGATGAGCTGGACGCGGTGGCGGTGACGGCAGGTCCGGGCCTGGCAGGATCTTTACTGGTGGGAGTGAACGCGGCTAAGGGTCTCGCTTTCTGGCGGGGGTTGCCCCTTGTGGGCGTCAACCACCTGGAGGGACATATCTACTCCAACTGGATCGAGACCGAGGGCAATCGGCCCGAGAAAGTCTTTCCTGTGCTGGTCCTGATCGTGAGTGGTGGGCATACCGAGCTGGTCCTGATGCGCGACCATGGTCGCTACCAGAGGCTGGGGGGAACCATCGACGACGCGGCCGGCGAAGCCTTCGACAAGGTTGCGCGTTTGTTGGCCTTGGGGTATCCTGGAGGCCCGGCTATCCAGCATGCCGCGCGAGAGGGCAATCCCCGTGCGTTCGACTTGCCCCGTGCCTGGTTGCCCGGCACGCACGACTTCAGTTTCAGCGGTCTGAAGACGGCCGTGCTGCGCCAGGTCCAGCAATACGAAGGCCAGGATGCAAGCACCTCGCGGCGCCTCACACCCGGCCGGTCCCTGCCCCCCGAGCTGGTAGCCGACCTGGCAGCCTCTTTTCAAGAGGCCGTAGTCGACGTCTTGGTTGCCAAGACCTGCGCGGCCGCTGAGCAATTCTCGGCAACCGAGATCTGCGTCTGCGGTGGGGTGGCAGCCAATGCGCATCTGCGTGCGGCATTTCTGCAGCAGGCACCGGTGCCTGTATCCATTCCTCCTCTCTATCTCTGTACCGACAATGCTGTCATGATTGCAGCTGCGGGTCACTATCGCTACAGGGCCGGCTATCGCAGCCGGCTGGATCTTGATGTCGTGGCCAATCTACCGCTCGCCGCGGACAACAAGACCGTTCAGGAGATGCAGGTATGAAAGTCTTTCCACTTTCCGAACGTGTGGACCGAACCGGCGAAGTGGCCCTGGGGCCGGACGAATCGGGCACCCTGACGACCTATCTCATCTACGGCAAGCTGGCGCCGGGCGAGACGGGGCGCAGGCTACGGCCGGGAGAGGGCCGGGAGGAGATTCTGTTTGTAATCGAGGGGACGGTGCGTCTGGAAGGGGCCGGGCGGAGTGATATCACCTGCCACAGCGGCTGGGCAGTGGCGTTGCCCGAGGGCTCGGACCTGTGGCTGAGTAACCTGACCTCGCGGCCGGCCCAGTATGTGATCGCCGGCGGTTTTACCGAACCCGCGCGGTTCCTGCAAGAGTTACAAAGAGAGGCCCGACGGGAGCAGTTGCAAAGGGAAAGCTGAGGAGCGGGCTGCGAGGAGGGAACCCCGGTCGTCTGGTCGCAAGAGCTCGGGAAGCCTGCACACGATCCTAGCGGCACACGCATTTGACAGAACGGTTGAGCTCATGGTAGTTTCAGCCCAATCCGCAGGCATCGATTGTGATGATCTGCCTCGGGCAGGTTATGGGCAAGCAATCGGCCGGCGCGATGGACCAACGGCAAGTTGCCGATATAGCAGGACATCAGCACCGATGAGATCGTTGAATTGTTCAGGGAACGCCAGGTGGCAGAGTTTACTCTGCGCCTGATAACCACTCCACCTTTCTCTACCCTCAGTTTCTTTCTCTCTCTCCCACAGTCTTATCAAGGAGGATTAGACGAATGTCCCGAAAGCTCTTAGTCTTACTTGCCGTTGTCGTGTTAGGCGTGCTGATCGTGGCAGCCTGCACCTCTGCGCCCACGGCGGCTCCCCCTGCCGAAACGGCCGGTGCCGCACCCGCTACCGGTGCCGAGCCTCAGGAAGCTGCTGCCAAGAGCACCCTTGATGTTGTCAAGGAACGTGGAAAGCTGATCTGCGGTGTCAACAATGCCCTGCCCGGGTTCGGTTTCATTCAGCCTGATGGCAGCTTTGCCGGATTCGACATCGACTTCTGCCGTGCCCTTTCCGCCGCCATTTTCGGCGATCCGGACAAGGTTGAGTATCGTCCTCTCACGGCCAAAGAGCGCTTCACCGCGCTTTCGGCCGGTGAAATCGACGTACTCATCCGCAACACGACCTGGACGCTCACCCGCGACACCGAACTGGCCGGCAACTTCGTGGCCACCACCTTCTACGATGGACAGGGCATCCAGGTTCCGGTCGACAGTGGTATCGAAACGCTTCAAGACCTGGAAGGCGCGTCCATCTGCGTGCAGACAGGTACCACCACCGAGTTGAACCTGGCCGACCAGATGGCGGCTGCCGGCGTGAACTACACGCCCATCGTCTTCGAGACGGCCGATGACACGACCAACGCCTATCTCTCCGGTCGTTGCGATGCCTGGACCACCGACAAATCGGGTCTGGTCTCCCGCCAGTCCATCTTCGACGATCCGTCCGCGCATAAGATCCTGGATGTCACTCTTTCCAAGGAGCCTCTGGGGCCCATGGTGCGCCATGGTGATGATCAGTGGTTCGACATCGTGCAGTGGGTGGTTTTCGCCACCTTCACCGGCGAGGAGATGGGTGTCACCTCGCAGAACGTCGACGATGTGAAGGCCACCACCCAGGATCCCAACGTCAAGAAGCTGTTGGGCCTGGAAGGCGAGATGGGCCAGAAGCTCGGTCTGAGCGATGATTGGGCCTACAACATCATTAAGTATGTCGGCAACTACGAAGAGATCTACAATCGCCATCTCGGCCCCGATACGGTTTTCAACCTCCCGCGTGGCCTCAACAAGTCCTGGGTGGACGGCGGTTTGCTCTACGCACCACCCATTCGCTGATCGCGCGATCGATCTCCTTGAGAAGGGAGGGGCAGTCCCCTCCCTTCTCTCTCATAGCCGGAGTCGGACCGACGACGAGGGGGTGACAAGCTATGGCCCAACGAACAACGGAACAGCATGCCGTACCCTTTTGGCGAGATGAACGCTATTTGCAGTTGCTCGGCCAGCTGGCGGTGGTGTTGGCCGTGGCAGCCCTGTTCTACTACCTCATCAACAATCTGATTCACGGTCTGGCAGCCCAGGGCATCCAATTGGGGTTTCGGTTTCTGCGGCTGACGGCCGGTTTTGATATCGGCGAATCGCTGATCGAATACAGTCGTAGCGATACGGTCTTGCGGGCCCTATACGTAGGGTTCTTGAATACACTTCTGGTCGCCTTTCTGGGCATCATTTTTGCCACGATTTTGGGTATCGTGGTTGGTGTCGCACGACTTTCCAAGAACTGGTTGATTAACAAAATCGCCGCAGTCTACGTCGAGTTTCTGCGCAATATCCCTCTTCTCGTTTTTCTATTCTTCGTATACACCGTCATTTTTCTGAAACTACCTCGGACAGACAACGCTCTGTCGATCTCGTTTCTCAAGATCTACTTTTCCAATCGGGGTATTTTCATACCGTGGGGGATTCCTGGCGAGACTTTCGGTAGCTGGCTGGTGATCTTGCTGGTGGGCTTGATCCTCGCCATCGTGGTGGGTCTGATCCTCTATCGGCAGGGCCAGCGCACCGGACGTATGCCGTTGATCGGTTTTTGGGCCCCCCTGACGTTTGTCGTCGTCGGGCTCATCGGCTGGATCGCTTTGCCTTCGGCGCCGCTGATCAAAGATGTGCCGGTGCTGCAGGGCCGCAATTTTGTGGGCGGTCGCGGCTTTTCGCCCGAATTCGGGGCCATGTTGTTCAGCCTGGCCGTCTACACTTCGGCCTTCATTGCCGAAATCGTGCGCGCCGGTATCCTCGCCGTCTCCAAAGGCCAGCGTGAGGCTGCAACCGCCCTGGGCCTCAGTCCTTTCCTCACCCTGCGGCTGGTCATCTTCCCCCAGGCCCTGCGCGTCATCGTTCCTCCCCTGACCAGTCAATATCTTAACCTGACGAAGAACTCCTCCCTGGCCGTTGCCGTGGGGTATCCCGATGTCTTCGCGGTGGCGAATACCATTCTGAACCAGACGGGCCGGGCCGTGGAAATGATCGGCATTACCATGATCGTGTACCTGACTTTCAGTCTGCTTACCTCACTCTTCATGAATTGGTACAATGCACGTATTCGCCTGGTGGAGAGATAGGCCATGACCAGCACGACTCTGACAACAGGCAAGCAGGAAATCCTCCCGCCCCCGACCGAACGCTACACGGTGCTGGGTTGGATACGCAAGAATCTGTTCGGTTCGTGGTTCGACGGTATCCTCACCATCGTCGGCCTGGCATTCATCATCTACGCGGGCGTGGGATCCTTGCGTTGGGCTTTTACCTCGGCCCGGTGGAGTGTCATCACCGACAACTTTGCTCTCTTCATGAAGGGCCAGTATCCCCTCGAGCAGGTATGGCGCCTGTGGGTGGGGCTCTATCTGCTGGCCTTTGTGGTTGGGCTTCTGTGGGGGGTGTTCGTCCGCCAGCGGAGCTTCACAGCATGGGTGTTGCTTGGCGCCCCCGTGTTGTTCGCACTGATTGTCCTGATCATAGGCGGGTCCGGCGGCTGGCTTAGCCTGCTGCTGGTGGACGTGCTTGCTGTAGCCGGCTGGGCCCTGGCGCGCTGGCAGCCGCAGCGAACGCGCCGTGCAGCCATTACCCTCTTGATCCTCTACTTCCCCCTTCTCATTCTCATCATCCGGGGTTTCGGCGCGGAGGGCTTCCTGAGTCTGGTACCCACCAATCTCTGGGGCGGTCTGCTTCTGTCGCTTCTCATCGCCGTGGTGGGTATCGTCTTCTCGTTTCCGTTCGGGGTTCTTCTGGCTCTGGGGCGACAGTCCCAGCTGCGGGCGGTCAAGACCCTGTGTGTGATTTACATCGAATTCATCCGCGGCGTGCCGCTAATCACCCTCCTGTTTATGGGACAGGTGATGCTTCCCTTCTTCCTGCCGTCCAACGTAGTGATCGACCGGGTCATTCGGGCGATGGTAGCAGTGATCTTGTTCGCCGCGGCCTATCTGGCCGAAAACGTGCGCGGTGGCTTGCAGGCCATCCCCAAGGGGCAATATGAAGCTGCCGATGCCATCGGTCTCAACGGCTTTCAGAAAATGACCTACATCATCCTGCCCCAGGCGCTGCGCGCGGTGATCCCGGTTCTCGTGGGTCAGTTTATCGGTTTGTTCAAAGACACGTCGCTGGTGGCACTTGTGGGCTTGCTCGACCTGCTGGGCATCGCCCGTGGTGTGCTCGCCAATCCCAACTACATCGGCCGCCAGATCGAGGTTTACGTTTTCGTGGCCCTGGTCTACTGGGTGTTCAGCTATTCCATGTCCTACGGTAGCCGCCGGCTCGAGGTCGCCCTCGGCGTGGGCGAACGCTGATACGCCTGGATGGCCACAACTCGCCACTTCCGATTTGACTAACCCGCTTTCCTTCGTCATCATTTAGCCTGTACGAAGCAGGAGATATCCCATGAGCGAACCCATCATCATCTGCCGAGATGTTCACAAATGGTACGGACAGTTTCACGCCCTGCGCGGGGTGAGCATGGAGGTCCAAAAGGGTGAGGTAATCGTCATCTTCGGTCCCTCCGGTTCCGGCAAGTCCACCTTCATCCGCACCATCAATCGTCTCGAGGAACATCAGCGCGGCACGATCATCGTGGACGGCATCGAACTCAGCCACGATGTGCGCAATATCGCCGCCATCCGCAGGGAAGTGGGCATGGTGTTCCCGCAATTCAACCTCTTCACGGGCCTCCCCGTCTTGCACAACATCACCCTCGGCCCCATCCAGGTGCGCAAGTGGAAGAAGGAGAAGGCCGAAGAAATCGCCATGCAGTTGCTGGAACGTGTGGGCATCCCCGAGCAGGCGCACAAGTATCCGGGCCAGCTGTCGGGCGGCCAGCAACAGCGCGTGGCCATCGCCCGCGCCCTGGCCATGCAACCCAAGATCATGCTTTTCGACGAGCCCACCTCCGCCCTCGACCCCGAAATGATCAAGGAAGTGCTGGACGTCATGGTCGAGCTGGCCAAGACCGGCATGACCATGCTGGTCGTCACGCATGAGATGGGGTTTGCCCGCGCGGTGGCCGATCGCATGTTCTTCTTCGACCAGGGTGTGATCGTGGAAAGCGGCACGCCCAAAGAGATTTTCGAGAATCCCAAAGAGGAGCGCACCAAGCTGTTCCTCTCCCAGATCCTCCATCACTAAGCGACCGCGGCCCCCGGCCAGGATAGGACCCGCGTGCGCCGCCCCGCCGCGCCTGCTGGCGATACGACCCCGAAGGCGAGGGGATGATGACCGCCCTACCTCCTGTCGACGAAGCCTATCTCCTCGACACCCTGGTGGCCTTGCTGGAGATCCCCAGTCCCACCGGCCTCAGCGACCGGGCGATTGCCTATCTCGAGCAAAAGCTGAAGGAACTACATCTCGCGCCGACCATCACGCGCAAGGGTAACCTGGTGGCCACCCTGTCCGGGCACGCTGCAGACAACCCTCGCGGCCTCACCGCGCACGTCGATACGCTGGGCGCCATGGTCAAAGAGATCAAGCCCAACGGCCGGCTCAAACTGAGCGCGCTGGGTGGTTTCGCCTGGAATACGGTCGAGGGAGAAGGCTGCAGGGTGATCACCGCGTCCGGTCGGGAGATACCGGGCAGCATCTTGCTAGCCCGAGCCTCCACCCACGTGTACGGTGGCGAGGTGGGGAAGATCGAACGCAATGAGCACACGCTGGAAGTGCGCCTGGATGTGCGGGTGACATCGGCCGAGGAGACCCGAACTCTGGGCATCGAGGTAGGAGATTTTGTTGCCTTCGACCCGCGCATTGTGGTGAGCGATGCGGGGTTCATTCGTTCACGGCATCTGGATGACAAGGCCGGGGTCGCCTGTATGCTGGCCGCTGTCCACGCCCTGACCCGTGCGGGCCAGGCTGCAACACAGCGTACGACCCTGCACTTCAGCACCTATGAAGAGGTAGGGCATGGGGCCGCGGCTGGATTTCCCTCCGACTTGTACGAGTTGGTCGCCGTGGACATGGCGGCCATCGGCGAGGGACAGGCATCCGACGAGTTTCACGTTACCATCTGCGCCAAAGACCGAGGCGGACCTTATCATCACTCGCTGACCGGCCGCCTGCGCCGACTCGCCCGCACGCACGACATCCCCTACAAGATCGACATCTATCCCTACTATGGTTCAGACGGCGAGGCCTATTGGCGGGCAGGAGGCGATGTGCAGGTGGCCCTGCTGGGACCGGGCGTGGACGCCTCTCACAACTATGAACGTACCCATATGGATGCGCTTCGGGCCACCACACAGCTGATCCTGGCTTATCTCCTTTCTTGAACCGGCCAGACCGCTCAGACGGTTCGACCGGCTCAGATGCGGTCGCTAGCCCGATCCAGCGCCTGTACTTCCTCTTTGCTCAACCGCCAGCCGAGAGCCCCGGCGTTGTCGATAGCCTGTCGTTCATTCTTTGCCCCGGGAATCGGGACCGCGCCCTTGCAGATCACCCAATTCAGCGCCACCTGCGCGGGAGTACAATGGTGGGCCGAGGCTATCTCCCTGAGCAGCTCCAGCAAAGGGCTGACGCGCTCCAGATAGCTGCGATTGTAGCGGCGGCCGCGCAGTCCGGGTGGTGGGTTGTCGGCCGAGTACTTGCCCGTGAGAACACCCTGTCCGAGTGGACTGTAGGCGATGAGGGTGATCCGATGCTCGCGACAGTAGTCCAGTAGCCCTTCTCGCTCGGGCTTACGCATCAGCAGGCTATACTGCACCTGGTTGGATGCCAGGGGGATGCCGCGTGCCGCCAACGCGGCCTGGGCTCGCTTGGTCTGTTGCAGGTTGTAGTTCGAGACCCCCACCGTGCGCGTGAGCCCCTGTTCGACGGCGTCGGCCAATGCCTGCATCCATGTCTCGATGGGAACCGGAGGAAATGGCCAGTGAATCTGATAGAGATCGACCTGTTGCAGGCGCAGCCGCTCCAGGCTTTTGCGCAGAGCAGCCAGCAGACGTCCGCGCGTGAGTCGATAGGGCCAGGGGAAGAACTTGGTCGCCACCACCACCGGTCGCTCCATGCGGGGCAGCATCTGACCGATGAGCTGCTCGGACCGCCCGCGGCCGTACATCTCGGCGGTGTCCACGAAGTTGACACCGGCATCCAGGCTGGCCTTGAAGGCGGCCTCGATATCGGCGTCGCTAAAGCCGCCCTTGCCATAGCCCCAGAACATTCTGTCGCCCCAGGCCCAGGCGCCAACGCCCAGGGCACTGATCTGGATATCGCTTTGTCCGAGGTAGATACGGTCTTCGGGAAGGAGATGGTTCATGGATCGACCTGTCGCTTTGGGGATGGATCTTGCTTGGCGGCGGTCTCGCGGGACGCTGCCGCGCGGTTGCAGGCATTGTACACCAGGGATGCCGGCCAGGCCTAGCTGCGGGGGGGGGTGGAACGAGTGTGCTCCGGGATGTGGGACAGCCGCCAGGGACTCGGCTTCGGGCAGTGTAGGCTCGGTCTCTCCCGGCTGCGCGTCCCGATGGCCGGGGCTGCGGATGCGGGGGCCATCCCCGCACCCCCCGTAAAGCCCGTGCGTTTAGAGAGGTTGAATGATCGGCGCGCGGGGCGCAGCTCTGCACGTGGTGGCCTTGGCCCCGCGGGCAGGGGTG
>RFJM01000053.1 GCA_003694905.1 Caldilineae bacterium | reverse complement strand
CCCCGACGCCTACCCCAACCGCCACCCCGACGCCTACTCCCTCGCCGACCCCGTCGCGCCTGCCTCTCTACCTGCCCCTGTTGCTGCAGACAAGTTAGCGCGCCCTCGCGGCAGGGCCGCCTTGCGTCGCTGAGGGCTCTATGCTATCCTTTGCGCAAGTCAAATCCCAAAGACGATGACGGAGACAAGTAGCCAGTGCGTCGTCCGCAGAGAGTTGCCGGTTGCTGCGAGGCAACGTCGAACCCTGGCGAAATCCCCTCCCGAGTTGCCGGCCCGAACCCGCCTAGATGCGGCAGTAAGGCCGGACGGCTGGCTCCCGTTAGCCGAGCCGAGATGATGCCGTGCATCATCTCACCGAGGTCGATGGCTGCGAAGCATCGGCAAACCCAGGTGGCACCACGAGCGCCCCTCGTCCTGGCGATGAGGGGCGTTTCTTGTTGGCAACCGCCGTACGTGAACGAACGCCGTTCCCATCCCACTTCCTTCGGAGAATGCCCTATGCTCGATATCAGACTCCTTCGTGAAGAGCCCGAACGGGTCAAACAAGCGATGATCGATCTCAACGCGGTAGACGCGCCGGTCGACGAGGCCATCGCGCTGGACAAACGCCGTCGTGAGATCCTGGTCGAACTGGAAGCGCTAAAAGCCGAACGCAACACCGGCTCCCGCCAGATCGGTGCACTCATGCGCGAGGGAAAGCGAGACGAAGCCGAGAAGCTAAAGGCACGCATGAGCGAGTTGGGCGGGCAGATCGATACCCTCGAGAGCGAATTGCGCCGGGTTGAAGCCGACCTGCAAGAGGCCATGCTCAATATCCCCAACCTGCCCCTGCCTGAGGTGCCCGTCGGCAAGGACGATAGCGAAAACGTCGTGGTCAAGACGGTGGGCGAGCCGCGCGCCTTCGACTTCACACCGCGCCCCCACTGGGAGATCGGCGAGGCCCTGGACATCCTTGACTTTGAGCGGGGGGTGAAATTGTCGGGTAGCCGCTTCTACGTGATGAAAGGCCTGGGTGCCAAGTTGCAGCGCGCGCTCATCACCTGGATGCTGGACGTCCACATCGAACAGCACGGGTACACCGAAGTCTATCCTCCCTTCGTGGTGCGGGAACACTGCCTGGTCGGCACCGGCAACCTGCCCAAGTTCGGCGACAACCTCTACCGCGACGTCGAAGATGATCTGTGGCTTATCCCCACAGCCGAAGTGCCCGTCACAAACCTCTACCGCGACGAGATCCTGGACGGATCTCAGCTTCCGATCAAACATGTGGCCTATACGCCCTGCTTCCGCCGCGAAAAGATGAGCGCGGGCAAGGACACGCGCGGGATCAAACGCGGCCATCAGTTCGACAAGGTTGAGATGGTCAAGTTCTGCACGCCGGAGACCGGCCGCGCCGAACTGGACTCCCTGATCGACAACGCCGAGGATATCTGCCGGCTGCTGGAGATCCCTTACCGCGTGGTGCAGATGTGTACGGGCGACCTCAGCTTCGTCGCTGCGATCAAGTTCGACCTGGAGATGTGGGCGCCGGGCGTGCAGGAATGGCTGGAGGTTAGCTCCTGTTCGCTGTTCACCGACTTCCAGGCACGCCGCGCCAACATCCGCTATCGGCCCGAGCCCAAAGCACGACCGCGCTACGTCTATACCCTGAACGGTTCGGGTTTGGCCCTGCCGCGGGTGGTGATCGCCATCCTGGAGAATTACCAGCAGGAAGATGGCTCGGTAGTGGTTCCCGCAGTTCTGCGGCCATACATGGGTGTGGATGTGATCACACCGCCGCAGGGTCGCTAGCTGCCAACGAACCCCTGCGATGGCGATTGACTTTTGCTCGCGATCGCAGTAGGCTTGCACACAGCCCCCTGCTATCGGTCCGCACGCATCATGTCCACGCCCATCGACACCCTGCAGAACATCCTCGAGTTAGAGGCACGCCGGGGTTATCGCAATGACGCGGTTGTAGGCGGCCTGAACGAGTATGCCGAGCGGTGGCGCCAGGCCATGCTGTCTCTTGTCCAGGATGGCGAGAGTGCCGAGCAGGTGGCCCATATCGCTCAGATGCTGAACGACTACGCGCTGCTGCCGGCAGGTGTACGCCGCAGCACCGTGCGGCACCTGCGGGAACGGCTGAACGCGCTGAGCCAGAGCACCGGTCGGGCGCAGAAGCCGCGCGAGAGCAAGCGTGCGGTCGGGGGGGCAAGCCGGGCCGAGGAGGCGCCGGTGCGCAGACGCAACGCCCCCCCGCGCGTCCTCCCTTCCACCGAGGAAGGCCTCGACGCGCCCCTGACACGACTCGCGGGCGTGGGCAAGAAGATGGCACAACGCCTGGAGAGGCTGGGACTGTACCGGGTGGGCGATCTGCTGTGGCATCTGCCCTACCGCTACCAGGACTACAGCAATCTGCAACCCATCGCCAGACTGCAGGTGGGGGAGCAGGTGACGGTCCGGGCGACGGTGTGGGGGCTGAAAACGCGCAAAACCCGGACTGGCCGCAAGCTCACCACGGCTATCCTGATGGACGGAACGGGACGAATCAACGCGACTTTCTGGAATCCGCACATCGACAAGTATCTGCGGGCGGAAGGTACCTACTATTTCAGCGGTAAAGTGGGCAGTTATCTGGGGCAGAGGGTACTAGAATCGCCTGAGTTCGAGCCCGCGGGCGAAGATCCTACGCACACTGCTCGCATCGTGCCGGTCTATCACCTCACCGAGGGGGTTTCGCCGCGAGTTCTGCGCAAGCTCATCCGGCAGGTGGTGGAGTCGTGGGCACCGCGGCTGGAAGATCCGCTGCCGCCGCAGATGCGCAGGCGACTGGATTTCCCGGATGTGGGCACTGCCTTGCGGCAGGTGCACTTCCCGGATGATGCCGGAGCGCTGGAGAAGGCGCGCAAGAGGCTGGCCTTCGACGAATTGCTGGTGATCCAGCTCGGGGTGCTGGGGCAGCGCAGAGCCTGGCAGGAGAAGCCGGCCATACCGCTGCCGCTCGGCGACAATGAACTCGCGGCGTTTCTCGCCACCCTGCCTTTCAAGCTCACGTCCGCGCAGGCACGTGTGCTGGATGACATTCGCCGGGACATCGCCCGCGAGTATCCTATGACGCGTCTGCTGCAAGGGGATGTGGGCAGCGGCAAGACGGTGGTCGCGGCCGCAGCGATGTGGGCGGCGGTGTGTCACGATGTCCAGGCAGCGATGATGGCCCCTACAGAGATCCTGGCCGAACAGCATTTCCGCAAGTTGCGTGACCAATTCGCGCGTCTGCTGCACCCACGCACAGGTTGGCCCCTGCGGGTGGAACTGCTGACGGGCGGTGTGACCGGGAAGCGCCGCGAAGAGTTGCTGGCCGCGCTGGCCGAAGGCGACGTGGACATTCTGATCGGTACGCACGCGCTCATTCAGGAAGGGGTGCGATTCTGCAGGCTGGGACTGGTCGTGGTGGACGAGCAGCATCGCTTCGGCGTGGCACAGCGTGCTGCCCTGCGCGAGAAGGGTGCGACGTTGAGCCTGGCAACGGACGAGAAACGCATGGTGCCCCACACGCTGGTCATGTCGGCAACACCCATTCCCCGTACGCTGGCGCTGACGATCTACGGGGATATGGAGGTGAGCGCCATCGACGAGCTGCCTCCGGGACGCCGGCCCATCAAGACGTATTGGATCAAGTCGGAGAAACGACCTCGGGTGTACGAGTTTATCCGCAAGCAGGTGGCGGAGGGACGGCAGGCCTTCATCATCTATCCGCTGGTCGATGAAAGCGACCGCCTCGAGGATGTGGGGGCTGCCATCGCCGAACATGAGCGCCTGAGCAAGAAGGTCTTTCCGGACTTGCGGGTGGCGCTGTTGCATGGTCGCATGTCGGGCAAGGAGAAGGATGAGGTCATGCGGGCGTTTGCGCGCGGGGAGTATCACATTCTTGTCAGTACGGCGGTGGTGGAGGTCGGTATCGACATCCCCAACGCCAGTGTGATTCTGATCGAAAATGCCGAGCGTTTTGGGTTGGCTCAGTTGCACCAGTTTCGGGGGCGCGTGGGCCGGGGGCCCCACCAATCTTATTGCATCCTGGTGAGCGATCCGTCGAGCGACGAGGGTATCGAGCGCATGCGGGCGATGGAGCGCAGTCAGGATGGATTTGAGCTGGCCGAGATCGATCTGCGCATGCGTGGACCCGGCGAGTTCTTCGGAACGCGGCAAAGTGGCCTACCCGACTTGCGTCTGGCGCGAATGAGCGACACACGATTGCTGGAGCTGGCCCGCCGCGAGGCATCGGCCATTTTGGAGACCGACCCCACTCTCTCAGAGCCACAACACCACCTTCTCTCTCACCGCGTGACCGAGTTTTGGTCGCAGGAGTTGGATCTATCATGATAATTGCGTTGTATCCCGGCACGTTCGATCCCGTACACAACGGCCATCTGGACATCGCCTGCCGGTCTGCGAAGTTATGGGATCGGCTCATTGTGGCGGTTTATGACCGGCCGAGCAAGGATCTGATGTTTACGACCGAAGAGCGCGTGGCGCTGTTTGCGGAAGCAGTGAAAGATTGGCCCAATGTGGAGGTTATGGCCTACCAGGGGCTGACGGTCACCTTTGCCCGCGAAGTGGGGGCGAAGGTGATGGTGCGAGGGCTGCGCGCGATCTCCGACTTCGAGTACGAGTATCAGATCGCGCTGACTAACAAGCAGTTGGCGCCGGAGATCGAGTTCTGCTCGTTGATGACGAGCCAGCAACACACATTTCTGTCTTCGAGTATTCTAAAAGAGGTGGCCCTATTGGGCGGAGATATTTCCTCGATGTGTCCGCCTCATGTGGCGGAGGCGCTGCAACGCAAGGCACGCGAGCAAGGCGGCCCACACTCGAAGTTCGACCGCATCTGAAGGAGACGACATGTTTACGACGCTGATCAGCACCGAGGAGCTGGCTGCACGCCTGGGGGATCCCCAAACGGCGATCATCGATTGTCGCTTCTCGCTGGATGACACGGAGCGAGGGCGGCGGGAGTATCTGCGGGCGCATATCCCCGGCGCGGTGTATGCCCACCTGGACGAGGATCTGTCGGGGCCGGTAGTGCCCGGCAAGACGAGCCGCCACCCGTTGCCGAAGCCGGAGGATTTTGCACGGCGTGTGGGCGAGTGGGGCATCGACGACGAGACGCAAGTGGTGGTGTATGAT
>RFJM01000397.1 GCA_003694905.1 Caldilineae bacterium | reverse complement strand
GCCCAGAGGATCGCCGTAGAGCCGCAGGTTGCGGAGGTACCACCATCCCCCTAGCAGGAAAGCTATCAGCACGATGAGAAGGAGGCGTGACATGTAGAGTCGCCACGAGCGTGTCCTCCAGGCGTGCAGGAGGGCGACGAGGGCGATGAGCGGCAAGAGGTTCAGCGCGCTCATTTTGCTCAGCAGCGCCAGGCCGGTGATGATACCCAACGCCAGGGCCCGAGTCCAGGTCGGGCCGCGACCAAACTCTACGAGGAGGTAGAGGGTCGCGGTGGCCAGCAAGATGATGAGATTGTCGTTGGAGACGGCGGCAGAGAGGAAGATGAACTGTGGATTGAAGGCGATAAAGGCGGCTGCAGCCAGAGCCATATCACGCCGGGGCAAGAGGAGCACGGCCAGTCGATAGGCTAGATAGACGGTTGCCAGCCCCAGCAGGACCGAAAGCAGGCGCGCGACATGGACGGCCAGGGCCAATCCTCGCCAGGGCCAGGCTTCGTCTGGGCCATGGACCACGCGATTCTTGTTGCCGGCCGTTAGCGGCTCCCCGAGATTGGCGTGGGGGTTCAGTCGCACTGCTTCTTCGGCACGGGACGTATCGAGTGGCACGATGAGAAGCGCGGCCAGCGCATAATACAGCGGCGCCTGCCCCCCTTCCTGCGCCCAGATGTCGCGATAGGGCCGGGGAGGGAAACCCTCTTCGTGCCAGGGCCGGCCGGTTTCCACCTGCATGACCGGCAATCCCCACCCCTCGGCCAAATGCACCGCATAGAAAAAATGCTGCAGTTCGTCGGGGGCTTCGAAGATGGGGATGGAGGCGCTGTAGGCGAAGGCCAGCAGGAAATAGCCGGCCAGGATCAGGCCGAGGAGGTGGCGAGAAGAGAAGAGATAGGCCAGTGCCCGCCGCGGGAATTGCATGAGACAGGAGTCGACACGAGAGAGGCTGCTACCAGTCCTTGCGCAGCCAGTAGAGGACCGCACCGGGTGGATAATCCCGGAGTTCGCCGACGACGCGGAAGCCGAGTTTCCGGTAGAAATCGAGCGCCTGGAAGCTAAAGGTCTTGACCTGTGCACGCCGGCAACCCCGCGCTGCGGCCTCTTCCTCGGCACGGGCCATCAGGAATCGGCCGACGCCCTGGCGGCGGATGCGCTCGTCCAGCCAAAGATCGTCGATATCCAGCCATTGCCAATAGGTCGAGGCGATAAGCCCGCCGAGGAGGCGACCCTGCCTGTCGCGGACAAGGAGATTGAGGGGGGTGATGGCATCCGGCCGGCGGATGGCAAGATGGTAGGGGGAGACACGATCGTTGAAAGCCTTGATGGCTTCATGGATGGCAGCGGCTGCCTCGGCAGCGGGGTCTGCGCTGAGATGGACGGTGACGGCCGCTGCTGCCGGGAGTTCAATATGAAAGACGCGCTCGTTCATGTCAGCATACGAAATCGGCGTAGGCGGCCAGATAGCGCCGCGCGATGCTGTCCCAACCGAATTGTGCAGCCAGCCGCCGGGCGCGCTCGCCCATCGTGCGTCGTATGGCAGGATCTTGTATGAGACGTACAACGGCGGTTGTAAGGGCCGAGACCTCGCCGGCCGGAGCCGCGAGCACCACGTCTTCCAGGTCGGGGTAAGGAACCCGCGGGGTAGTGGTAACGATGGCCATGCCGTGTTCGAGGGCGGCCATGAAGCTGCCGCGACGATAGGAGGCACCGTCGCGATAGGGTAGCAGACAGAGGTCGGCGCAGAGAAACGCGGCCGAGACCTGATCCGCCGGCACATGACCGGTCCAGAGGACGTAATCGCGCAGGCCAAGCCGGTCGATGCGCCGTTCCACCTGTTGCAGGTAGTGGTAGTTGGTGGGATCGGATGCGCCCACACGGCCGCCGATCATAAGCAGATAGGCATCATATCCTCGCGCTCTGACCGCGGCCAGGACGTCCACCAGCGTCTCGCCGCCCTTGCTGGCATTGAGGAAGCCGAAATAGGCGATGACCGCGGCATCTGGGGGCAGGCCCAGACGCCGGCGATGTGCTACACGGTCAAAGTCGGGCGGGGGCGCGCAGGGGATATTGCTGCCGATTGGGATCTCGACGACGTCGCTACGGTGGCGGCGCAGTTTGAGGGTGTCTTCGGGATTGGTGGTGATGGCCAGCGTGCAGCTACGAGCCAGGGTATAGGTGACCCAGCGCCGTACCGGGTGGGCCTTGGGAAAGAGATAGGGGAAGAGAAGATCGTGGAACGTGACCGCGGTGTGACAGGGCGGGCGGTGCCAGGGCCGCCACGGCCAGAGGTTGACGGCCGGATGCATGCCAAACGCCGCGGTCTGATACTGGATGTGCACGACATCGGGCTGCCAGGCCCTGACGACGGCATCGAGACCCGACCACATGCGCCAGCCCCAACCCCGATCGGCCGTGTATAAGGGGATGCGGTCGCCTTCCCGGGCGGGGAGAGCCTGCCGCGAAGTGAACACCGCCACATCGTGACCCAGCTCGGCCAGGGCCAGCGCCAGAGTCCGTGTGTAGTCGGCCACACCGCCCTGCATGGGCGGGTATTCACCGGTGACGAAGAGGATGCGACGCGCGCTCACGGCTCTGTCCTCTATTCAGCGCAGGCCCGACCGCAGGACCTTGCCGTATTCACGCATGCGTTGGGCGCGCAAACCGGGCTTATGCCTCAGCAACCATTTGCTCCCTTCGCGCAACCAGAGAAACACGAAGGTGCTCAACAGCCAGAACCGCAAGAGCTGGGCCACAATGGGGCCATGGAACTTGCGGGTGTAGCGCACCCGGCTGCGGAAGAAGCGGATGTGGCGCTCCGCGATCTCTTGCTCGCTGGATTTGCCTTCATGATGGATGATCTCGGCTGCGGGGTCGTAGGCGATCTGCCATCCTGCCTCCCTGGCGCGGCGGCACCAGTCCAGCTCTTCGGAGTACATGAAGTAGGTTTCATCCAGCCCTCCCACCTGCTCATACACCTCCCGGCGCACGAAGAGCGCGGCCCCCACCAGCCAGTCCACTTCTTGCGGCTCGTCTTCGGGACGGTCGGCCATGATATAGCGCCCGAACATGGGCAGGGTCGGCAGGTATTGCTGGATGACGGTACTCTCGCAGAAGAGGGTGGCCAGGGTGGGAAACCGGCGACGACTGGGTTGCAGACTGCCGTCTGCGTAGCGGAGACGGGGTCCCACAATGCCCACCTGGGGATGGGTCTCGAGATAATGGTGGAGTTCGGCGATGGAGCCGGGAGCAGGCTCGGTATCGGGATTGAGCAACAGGAAATAGCGGCCTTGCGCCGCCGCCATAGCCTGGTTGTTGCCGCCTGTGAAACCGCGGTTCTCGCGATTGGCGATGGTCCAGACCTGCGGAAACTTCCGCCGAACCGCGCGTACGGTGCCGTCATCGCTGGCATTGTCCACGACGATGACTTCGTAGGTCAGACCCTCACCCACCGCGGCGGGCAACGCCTGCAAGCACTTCAGCAAGAGGCTGCGAACATTCCACGAGACGATAAGAATAGAGATGTCGGGGGAAGCCATAGATATGCAAGGGGGGACGATTTGGGGAGCGCTCAGAATTCCCGCTCCACCACATAGCGGGCGATATCGTTCAGGGCATCGTGGTGCGGGCCGGGGGGAAGGGGAGCCAGAGCCGCGATGGCCTGCTCGACAAAGGAGACGGCCTCGTCACGCGCCCGGCCGATGGCATCCGAATCCCGCACCATCCTGACCACTTCGGCGATGACCTCATCGCTGCCTTTACCTGCTTCTACCAGTTGTACGAGCTCATCCCGTCGGTGCGGCTTTTGGAGATAGAAGTACAGGGGCAGGGTAATGATGCCCGAACGCAGGTCGGAACCCGCGGGCTTGCCCAGGGTGGCTTCGTCGGCCACGAAGTCCAGGATGTCATCGATGATCTGAAAAGCCATGCCCAGATGATAGCCATAGGCGCGCAACGCTTCTTCGGACTCGGGCGGCGCGTCCCCCAGGAT
>RFJM01000396.1 GCA_003694905.1 Caldilineae bacterium | reverse complement strand
GTGTCTTTGAAGGGATCGCCCACAGTATCGCCAACCACCGAGGCTTTGTGGGCGTCGGAGCCCTTACCACCGTAGGCGCCTTCCTCGATGTATTTTTTGGCATTGTCCCAGGCACCGCCCGAGTTGGCCATCATCACAGCCAGCGAGAAACCGGCGGTGAGGGCACCGGCCAGCAGACCGAGCACGCCGGCCGCGCCAAAGAGCACGCCCACGACCACGGGCACGACGATACCCAGTGCCGCCGGAGCAATCATCTCGCGCTGGGCCGCAGCGGTACTGATTTCCACACAGCGCGCGTAGTCGGGACGCTGTTCGCCCTTGAGGATACCGGGGATCTCACGGAACTGGCGGCGTACCTCCTGTACCATGCCGCCGGCGGCCCGGCCCACCGCCCTCATGGTGAGAGCAGAGAAGTAGAAGGCCGTCACCGCACCGATAAAGATGCCGATGAGCACGTTCGGGTTCAGCAGGGTAACGTCGTAGTAGGTCATAAAGTCACGAATCGTCATTTCCGAGACCTGCATGACCTTGCCGCCAACCTCGACCTCGGTGATGCCGGCCAGATGGGTCAGGCCAAAACGGATCTCCTCCAGATAGGCAGCCAGCAAGGCCAGGGCGGTGAGGGCCGCCGAGCCAATGGCAAAGCCCTTGCCTGTGGCGGCGGTCGTGTTGCCCAGAGCGTCGAGCTGGTCGGTCCGCTGGCGCACTTCCGGGGGCAGGCCCGACATCTCGGCATTGCCCCCGGCGTTGTCGGCGATGGGGCCGTAAGCATCGGTGGCCAGGGTGATGCCCAGGGTGGAGAGCATGCCCACGGCAGCGATGCCGACGCCGTACAGGCCCATCAGGGTGTTGGCAGCACCTCCGACGATGTAGAAGCTGACGAAGATGCCGATGGCAATGGTGATGACCGGTATCATGGTCGAGTTCATGCCCACGGCCAGACCGTCGATGATGACGGTGGCCGGGCCCGTCTCCGCCTGGGCCGAGATGCCCCGTGTCGGCTTAAAATGATGGGAGGTGAAGTATTCCGTGGATTTGCCGATGACCAGCCCCACCACCAGTCCTGTGACGAGGGCGATAAAGACCTGCCACCAATTGGGAAGCTTGAGGAGATAGAGAATGGGGAGGGCCAGCACGGCGATGCCCAACGAGCTGCCGTAAATGCCGACGTTTAGCGCGCCCATCAGTTCGCCCATGCTGGCACCTTCTTCGGTCTTGACCAGAAAGATGCCGATGATGGAGAGGATAACGCCGATGCCGGCAAGGGCCAGGGGCGCGGCCAGATAGCGCAACTGCATCTGGATGAGGGGCACGTCGCCAAGGAACTGGGAGCCGGCCACGCTCACGGCAGCCACACCCAGCGCCGCTGTGGCGAGGATGGAACCGGCATAGGATTCGTAGAGGTCCGCACCCATACCCGCGACATCACCCACGTTGTCACCGACATTGTCGGCAATGGTAGCGGGATTGCGCGGGTCGTCTTCGGGGATACCTGCCTCGACTTTGCCGACCAGGTCGGCACCCACGTCCGCGGCTTTGGTGTAGATGCCGCCCCCGACACGGGCGAACAGAGCCTGTGTGGAAGCACCCATGCCGAAGCTAAGCATGATCACGGTGATCTGAGGCAGCGGGCTGAGGGCTTCCCCGAAAAACTCGGGCGGGAACAGATAATACAGGATCAGAAACCAGACAGAGATGTCCAGGAGCGCAAAACCGACCACAACCAGACCCATGACGGCGCCGGCACGGAAAGCCACCCTGAGGCCGCCGTTCAATCCGTTGCGGGCCGCGTTGGTCGTCCGGGCCGAAGCGTTTGTCGCGGTCTTCATGCCGAAAAAGCCACAAAGGCCCGAGAAGAAACCGCCCGTCAAAAAGGCGAAGGGGACGACCTTGTTCTGAACCCCAAACACGTAGGCCAGAAGTGCAAAGAGGATGAAGAGAAAAACGAAGACAATGGCCACCACGCGATACTGGCGGGAAAGATAGGCCCCGGCACCGTCGCGCACCGCCTGGGCAATCTCCCTCATGCGGGGAGTGCCCTCATCGACCTTCATCACCGTGCGGTAGAAGTAGTAGGCGAAGAAAAGGCCGGAGAGGGAACCAATGGGACCGAGCCACCACAGCCAGGGAATCGGCTCACGAACAGAGCCGGACAGGCCGTCGGCGGCCCAGGCGCTTCCGCCCGGCATGGCGATAAGGGCCAGCAGTCCGAGTAGGATAACGACAAGGGTTCTGCGTCTCGAGAGGTTGGATGGTTTCATGACGTCGACTCCTGCGAAGCTCTAAGATAGGGTATTTCCAGGAAGAAAGCCAGCTGTCGTAGAGGAAGGACAGCATCTTGCCGAAGGTAAGTCCGCCTCCCAACTCACCACTCCCTGCGCTAACAATAAGAATGCCCCATCTCGTAGGGGGCACAGCTTCGTCCTTGCGATGCGTTGACGAGACTTGGCGTCGGTGCCAGGGTCATCTGAATTCATCTACCGGCACCTGTCAACAGGCAGGCGCGCAGTTCTGATTTCTGTGTGTCATTGGTGTGGGGAAGCACAAGGATTCTAGCTGTCAGGGGCATGTTTGTCAAAAAATCGAAGGCATGAAGATGGGCAGGCAGCCTCGAGAGAGCACCGCGACCTAAACCGCAGATCTTGCGTAGAGCTTTGTGAATCCGACAGTCATCGTTATTTCAGGAGGTTCCATGACTACCCCGGAATCCAAGCGTCCGACAGAAGAAATCGTCGTTGAAGCCGTGAGTTCATCCGCGGAGGATGAGAACCGGACCTCTCAGCCCAGGCGCATTCTCTATCGCCACCCGACCGACCGCCGTCTGGGCGGGGTCTGCGGCGGCATGGGCGAGTACTTCGACGTCGACCCGGTACTCATCCGCCTGCTCTGGATCATGGTCACCATCGCCAGCGGCGGCCTGGCCATACTGGCCTACTTGATGCTGTGGCTGGTGCTGCCCGTCGGCACCGCTAGCGGTGGTCAGGTCGAAGGGCCGGCCCTGCCGGCACAGGAGTACAACGTGAGCCGTCTGGCCTGGGTACTTATCGGTGCCGGCATCGTGTGGCTGCTGGCCAATACAGGTCTCTTGCCTCGACTGTGGGAAGGCTTCTGGATGGTGATGGGCGTGCTGTTCTGGCCGGCCGTCCTCATTCTGGCCGGTGTGGCACTGCTGCGCAAACACGGCAGCCAGGGTCACAGGGTCGATCTGCGAGAACATCTGCCCGATGGTGCGCGCGTCAAGGAGGGCCTAAACAGCGCACGGCGACACATCCCCATCAAGAGGCCCCGCCGTGATCGCATGCTCCTGGGTGTTTGTGCGGGACTGGCCCACGCCCTGGACATCGATCCGGCCATCGTGCGTATCCTCTTTGCCCTGTTCAGCCTCGGCAGTCTGGGCACGGGGGTCATCCTCTATGTCATCCTGGCCATCCTCATGCCCGAAGAAAAGCCCGGCGAAGCCATCGAAGTCGTGGAAGCAGAAGTCCTGTGAAACGCACAGGAAGGGAATCGACAGGACCGGCTAACAGCAGTTCTACCGGCGGCGCAGCCCTTTGGGATAGTAGTTCTTCAGTACCCCGCGGCTGAGCCGTCCCCAGCCAACGGCATAGCCCTCGACACAGACCGCCACCCAACCATCCTTTCCCTCCCGGCCGAATGTCTCCCCGCGCAGGTAGGCACCGAGGCGGGGGTCGTCCGCAGTCAAATGCACTGCCCGTATGGGCCTTGAAATGAGCCGGCTGAGCGCCAGGGCGTGATGAGGTTGAAAGCGGCCCTTGCGCAGTCGTCCCACCCGCAGCCCCGCGCGCAGGGGCCGCAGTCCTTGCCAGAAGCTCGGGTCCACCGGTAGGAGGTGCAGCCATTCGCCGTATTGGGCCCAGCCCTCGTCCGGTGGGGCCTGGCCCACCGTCTCCTGCCAGAACGCCTGCACCGGGCCCCACGCCGTCGCGGGAAGCGTGAGGCGCGGTGCCGGCAGGGAAGCCGGAACACCCTCCCCCGCTTTCTGCAACAAGGCGAAGAAGTGTCCTTCAGCCTGGACCCGATGCGGCCAGATTCGCACGCATCGTTCCAGAGCCAGCCCCCGGCGAAGTTCCGGCGCCACCCAGTCCGGCCGACCCTCCGCCATTCCGGGCAAGGGCGGAGGTGGGAGCAGAGAGAATCCGGGGTGCTCGCGCAGGAACCGGGCTATGACGGCTTCATTTTCCTCCGGCGCAAAGGTGCAGGTGGCATAGAGCAGGCGACCTCCCGGACGCAGCAGCCGGGCCGCATCTCGCAACAGGGCCGTTTGCCGGCGCGCGCAGCCCAGCACATGTTCCGGCGACCACTCCTGCCGCGCCTCCGGCGATTTGCGAAACATGCCCTCGCCCGAGCAGGGTGCATCGACCAGAACGCAGTCAAAGCGTTCGGGCCAGCACTCCGCCAGACGCCCGGCCTTCTCGCTGCAAACCAGAAAGTGGTGCGAACCCCAGCGTTCCAGATTCTCCACCAGGGTGCGAGCACGGCCGGGCACGATCTCGTTGGCGATCAGAAGTCCGTCGTCTTGCAGACACGCCAGGATATGTGTGGCCTTGCCTCCGGGCGCGGCACAGAGGTCCAACACGACCTCGCCCGGTTGGGGAGCCAGCAGCACGGCTGCGGCCATGGCGCTCGGGTCCTGCAAATAGTAGAGCCCGGCCGCGTGATAGGGATGCCGGCCCGGGTGCGCATCCGCCTCACGGATGACAAAGCCTTCAGGGCACCACGGTACGGGTTCAAGGGTGAAGGGCAGAGCCAGATCCCCGGGCGACTTCACCTTGAGGGGGTTGAGCCGCAGGCCCTGCCGCGGTGGCTCCTGCAGAGCAGCCAGCAAGTCACCTGCCTCATTGCCAAGCAGCGTTTCCATGCGACGACAGAACTGGACAGGCAGCCCGACCGTCATCTCTCTCCCCCACCTGTTCCCTTGCCCGAGCGCGTTTCCCCGCCGGCCTCCGCAAGCCATGCGGACGTCAGGGCGTGGTAGATCCTGTACGAGATCTTCATAGGCACGGGGTGCAGGCGCTCACGCCCGCGCGGCACACTTGGCCTGGAATCGCTCGAGCAGATAGCGAATCCAGGCATCCACCCCTTCTCCGGTCCTGGCCGAAAGTTTGAAGACGCGGGCACCGGGCCGCACTTTGCGGATGTTGCTTTCCAGCAAAGCCACATCGCATCCGACGGCCTCGGCCAGGTCCATCTTGTTGATAACCACGACATCGCAGGTATTGATGAGGGTGGGGTACTTAAGGGGTTTGTCCTCCCCTTCGGTAGTGGCCACCAGCATGACGCGCACATCCTCGCCCAGATCGAAGTCACCGGGGCAGACGAGATTGCCCACATTTTCGATGAAAAGGAAATCGAGTTCGTCAAGATCCCAGCCCTGCAGGGCACCGGCCACCATGTTGGCTTCCAGATGACACATGGTGCCCGTCAGGATCTGGCGGGCCGGCGCGCCACTCGCGGCCAGACGCCGGGCATCGTTCTCGGTGGCCAGATCGCCCGTGATGGCGGCGGCACGGTGGCTCTTGCCCAATTCATTCAGGGTGCGGTACAGCAGTTCGGTCTTGCCCGAACCGGGACCGGCGATGATAAGCAAGGGGCCGCCGCGATGGACGATTGCCTCCGCCTGCTCTTCGGTAAGGTGTGAAGGTAAATAAG
>RFJM01000395.1 GCA_003694905.1 Caldilineae bacterium | reverse complement strand
CGAAGCCTTCCTCGCCTTCACCTATGACACATCCCTGCGGCGGGCCGTGGCGCTGGCCGGTCCCGGCGGAGTCGATGTCGAAAGCTCGTCTGAGCGCCTGCAGCGGCTCCCCTTCTCGGTGCGCGAGGGCTTGGGTCGTGAGGATGCCCGGCGGCTGGCTCAAGCCATGGCGCCCTACCCCGACTGCACACCCAACCCCACCCTTTTGCTGGACCTGGCATCCCTCTTTCTGCGGCTGGACGCGCTGTTGTTGGAAGTCAATCCCCTGGCGCTGACCGCCGATGGCAGCTGGCAGATCCTTGATGTCCACCTGGAGCTGGATGACGATGCCGCCTTCCGGCATCCGGACCGGCCCCACGCCCCCGCGGGCGAGCGACCCGCGGCCGACAGCTTCGAGGGACGCGCGGCCGCCATCGACGCGGCCGATCACCGCGGGGTCGCCGGGCGGCTGGTCCCCTTCGACGGAGACCTGGGTCTGCTTATCGGCGGCGGTGGCGCCAGCCTCACCCTCTTCGACGCCGTGCTCGACCGGGGGCTTCGCCCCGCCAACTACTGCGAGATCGGCGGCAACCCTTCGGTCTGGAAAGTATGCGAGCTGACCAAGCTCATCCTCTCCCAGCCAGGGGTGACTCGCCTGGCCGTGATGATGAACGTGGTGAGCAACACCCGCGCCGATCTGGTGGCGCGAGGGGTGATCAAGGGTATCCTGGAACTGAACATGGACCCGGCTCAGACCGTGGTTGCTTTTCGCATTCCCGGATCGTATGAGAACGAAGCCCGGCTGCTCTTGCAGGCCTACGGCATCACCCCGTTGGGCCGTGAAGTCTCGCTGGACGAAGTGGTGGCGCAAATCCCTCTCGCACCCTGAACGGCCCTGCGGGCGCATTAGCGGAGGTGTCCCATGGTAAGCGAACGTATCGAGATCATAGAAGGCGACATTACCCGCCAGCAGGTGGATGCCATCGTCAACGCGGCCAACAGCAGCTTGCTGGGTGGCGGTGGAGTCGACGGCGCCATCCATCGGGCCGCCGGTCCTGAACTGCTGGCCGAGTGTAGAACCCTGGGCGGCTGTCCCACCGGCGAGGCCAGGATCACGCGCGGGTACAAACTGCCTGCCCGTTACGTCATCCACACGGTGGGACCCGTCTGGCATGGGGGCGACCACAACGAAGACCAACTGCTGGCCGCCTGCTACCGCAACAGCTTGAAGCTGGCCGTGGAGCATGGCGTCCGCACCATTGCCTTTCCCGCCATCAGCACAGGCGCCTATCGTTTTCCCCTGAAGCGGGCCACCCGTATCGCTCTGCAAGAAGTCAAGACCTCTCTCGAGCAAGAGCCGTCCATCGCAAAAGTGATCTTCGTCTGTTTTGGACGCCACGCCTACGAGGTCTATCGCGAGATCGCGGCCGAGGTCCTCAAATGAACGTTGCCCCTGCCGCGCATCCCCTGCTGGGTCTACGCCGCTCCACGCCCATCCTGGTACAGGGAATCACCGGTCGCGAGGCCAGCAGTTTTGTGGCCGAATCTCTGGCCTACGGCGCCAACATCGCCGCCGGCGTGACGCCGGGCAAAGGAGGCCGCCGGGTGCACGGAGTGCCCGTCTACAACAGCGTGGTCGAAGCGCTGGCCCACCACCCTCTACACGCCACCGTCATCTCGGTGCCCGCGCGCTTCGTGCGCGATGCGGCTGCTGAAGCCCTGGCCGCCGGCCTCAAACTCATGGTTATCGTCACGGAACGCATACCCCGTCGCGACGTCGTGGCCATTCTGGAACAGGCCGAAGAGGTGGGGTGCCAGATCATCGGGCCCAACAGCCTGGGCCTCATCGTGCCCGGACAGACCCGGCTGGGGATGGCCGGCGGTAGTGCCGATGCTGTGCGCCGCGCCTATATGCCCGGTCCCGTAGCGGTGCTCTCCCGTTCCGGCGGCATGACCACCGAGATCGCCTCCATGCTCACCGCGCGCGGCATCGGCCAGAGTATCGCCATCAGCGTGGGAGGAGACCCCATCGTAGGCTCCACCTTTGCGGATCTCATCCCTGTGCTCGCCGGCGACGGCCGAACGCGTGCGGCGGTGCTCTTCTGCGAGCCGGGCGGCAGCATGGAGGAAGATCTCGCAGCCTGGATCCTGGACCACGGTCTGCCCTTCCCCATAATCGCCTTCATTGCCGGTAAATTCGCCGAGCGTTTCCCCGGCCAAAGGTTCGGTCATGCCGCGGCCATCGTCGAGGGCGAGCGCGGCAACCCCAGGCGCAAGGCGGCCCTCATGCAGGAGGCCGGCATCACCCTGGCCGCGACCCTGGCCGACATCCCCCCTCTCGTGCAGGAGGCTCTGGCCGCCGCGGCCGAATGAAGCACCCCCTCCCCGCCATTCCACCACCCGATTCATGTCTCTCTTCATTCGCATCGACATCGATCACGATCGCTGCCCAGGTGAAAGCTGCCGGGCCTGCATCGACATTTGCCCTGTTGACATCTTTTCCTGGCAGGACGGACGCGTGCAGGTGGTGAACGAACAGGAGGACGAGTGTACCCTCTGTGCACTTTGTCTGCAGCAGTGTCCTACCGAGGCCATCACCATCTGGCGATTGTACGCGCGACAGCCCCTGCCACGGGAAGGACTACACGGCTAAGCCTCTTGCTCCACACACGTTATCCACATGCACATTGGCGTTCAACCGGAGGAGGAGCGCTGGCGCTATGCGGGCTGGCGCGTTGTCCTCATATCGCTCATCTGTCTCACGCTGGTGTTTGGGACAAGGCTCAGCTTCAGTGTCTTCTTCGTAGCGCTGAGCCGTGATTTCGGCTGGAGTCGTGCCGACACATCCAGCATCTTTGCTCTGACCATGGTGGTGTTTACGCTGGTATCGCCCGTCTCCGGCCGCCTCATCGACAGCTTCGGACCCAATCGGGTCCTCAGCAGCGGGGCCTTATTTCTGGTCGTGGGCTTGCTTGCGTCCTCTCGCATCCATACCCTGGCGCAGCTCCTGGTCGCCTACGGCATCGTCGTAGGAATCGGCCTCACCCTCACGGGCCTTTCCAGCCATGCCACGGTGATAGCCCACTGGTTCTACCGGCGCCGCGGCATCGCCATCGGCATCGCCTTTGCCGGCACGGGCCTTGGTAGCCTGCTGGTAGTGCCCGCCAGCGAGCGTCTGATCGCCCTGACGGGCTGGCGCACTGCCTACCAGGTGCTGGCGACGGCCTTACTGCTGGTCGCGCTCCCCCTCTACTGGCGCTGGATGCACTATCCCGCCTCGCGCGGGGCCGAGCCCCGGCCGCGCCTTGCCCACCATGCAGCGGGATGGCGGGCGCGGCAGGCCTTGCGGACCTTGAGCTTCTGGTGGATTGCCCTGGGCGCCTTCCTGACCATGCTGCCCACCCGCACCCTCACCGTTCACGCCGTGGCTCACATAGTCGACCGGGGCTACTCTTCGCTCGCGGGGGCGGGAGCGCTCGGCCTGGCCGGTGCGGCAACCACCGTGGGTTTCATCGTGTGGGGTAATTTTTCAGACCGCGTCGGCAGACCTACTTCCTATCTGCTGGGCAGTCTCTGTCTGGCCGGAAGCGCCATCGTGTTGCTGTTGCTGCCGCCCGGCATGCCCTCCCTCCTCTACCTCTTTGCATTGCTCTTCGGCCTCGGTGAAGGCTCCCGCTCTTCCCTGGTCGTGGCGCTCGTCTCCGACCTTTTTCCAGGTCCCGACCTGGGATTGCTCAACGGCTTTGTGGGCTCCCTCTTCGGTCTGGGTGCGGCCCTGGGCACCTGGGGGGCCGGCTATCTCTTCGATACGACCGGAAGCTACCGTCTCAGCCTTATTCTCGTCGCGGCCAGTGCCGTCGCCTCGGCCCTCGCCCTCATCATCGCCCGCCGGGTATATCATGGGCGCCGGCCCCACCCCGTCGCCTGAACCACGCGCCTCCTCCTCGCTTCCTACCCTCGGGCAGTTCCGAAAGGCGGATGGGTAGCCCGACAGACACATTCTGTGCAAGATCCTGTAGAACCCTCGTAACCGAATGGCCCTGTTTTCGTCATCATTTTCAGAAGTGGGGCTTTCGTTTGCCCATTGGCCGGTGTGCGAGCTCCCCGCGCGCATCAGGCAGGGGTTTCCTCCATTGAAGCCCACGCCATCTGTTGGAATCCACCACCCATCGGGCGATATGCCGCAAACGAGGTACCGAGATGAAACAATCCGATCCTGTCAGGCCGCTTGTCATGACGCTTCTCGTCGTGGCTATCATTCTCGCCCCCACCGGCTACAGCCTCTTCCCCGCGGCTATGGCCGCGCAACCCCTGAACGACCAGGCCGGGGCAGCGGCCTTCAGCGCTGCCCAGACCACCGTCACCGTTACTCCTACCCCTACCCTTTCCTCTTCCCCCACCATAACCCCCACCCCTACCCAAACCACCACGCCTACACTGACGACTACACCCACCCTCACCCCTACACCTACCCAGACCACTACGCCGACTCTGACTCCTACGGTTACTCCTACGCAATCATCCACCCCCACCCCCCCCCCCACCCCTCCCCCGACCCCCCCCCCCCCACT
>RFJM01000394.1 GCA_003694905.1 Caldilineae bacterium | reverse complement strand
TACCTGGACATTCGCATGGGGTTGCCTTAGGTAGACACAACAGGGGGCTGCCTCCCCCGGAAAAAGACGCGGCCCGGCCCGAGAAGCTGAAACCCCGGCCGCCTGCGTCGCCAGCCGACGCCGCAGATGCAGGGGCGCTCCCCCGCACCCCCTTGCAGGACGGACCCTTACCGGCCCGGCGCACCGGCTGCCCCCGTTTTGAAACGACCCTCTTCGGCACCCTCGTTGCCCCCCATTTCGTCCTCTGTTAGAATATTATCAACAATGATGAACATGCTCCGGGCCTGATTCAGGCAACCGGCCGAGGAGCCGGCGCTACGAACTGAGATCTGTGAGAGTCGCAAGCCGGCATATCTCACCACTACGGAGACACGTGGGACTCCGAGCTTCCCGGACGGCACGAGCATATTCATTTCCACAACGGGGAGTGCCTGGCTGTAGCGGTTCGTTCGTCGCCGATGTGAGGAAGGTGTTACATCGCAATCTACACGGAGGTGGTAGCCGTCCTTGTGAACGAGCGGACGGCTGGCCCAACACTCACCACACACATCGGAGGTATAGGATCATGTCTGTCAACCTATCTCGCAGATGGGTCTGGGGAATCGTGGTTGCCACTGTCATCCTTCTCTTGCTCGCGGTTATACTTCCGCCTTCAAGCGTCGTGTCCGAAGAACTGGCACCGAAACAGACCCTGACGCCGGTGCGGCCGGCCCTGTATCTGCCCGTTGCCGCCAACATTGCCTTCCTCAAGTTCCCGCGTTCGGATCTGGGTGATGCCCCCGACAGCACCAACACGTTTGGCGTGGCCATGAGCGCCTATCCCAAAGGCGGCCCGGCCGGGGTGATGGCTTTCTTTCCAACCGTATACAAGGCGGGTTCACCCCCATACGGTCCCAAACACCATAACAAGACCTACCGCTACTGGCTGGGCCCCAAAGTCACCATCGAACGTGAAGCCGACGTAGGCGTGGATGCCGACCCTACCAACAACCTGATCCCCCCTCAGAATCGTCCCGACCTGGATGGCGCCGATGACGGGATCAACCCCTACCCCAGCCTTCCGCACTGTCAGCCGGTAAAATTGACCTACACGGTCACGGTTCCTCCGGGTGCACCGGCTTCCGATGCCTTCGTAAACTTGTGGTTCGACTGGGACCGCAATGGTCGTTGGGGCGGCAAACTGCCGTGTGCGGGAGCCACCACGGATGAGTGGGCCGTGCAAAATCAGCCTCTCGCCCTCCCCGGTCCCGGCACCTACACCTTCAGCACTCCCGGCTTCCTCCCCTACCATCCCGATCCCGCGAACCCCGGCCAGTGTCTGTGGTGGCGGATCACCCTCAGCGATAGCGTGGCCACCTCTGCCGATGGCTCTGGTCCTGCCGGCGGCTATGCCTACGGCGAAACCGAGGACTACTATACCTGCGGCGAAGAACCGGTTCCACCTCCTCATCCCGATCTGGGCGACGCCCCCGATAGTTCCAACAACTACGGCCTGCCCATGACCGCATACCCGGCGGGCGGGCCTGCCGGTACCCTGGCGCGCTATCCCACCGTCTACGGCACCGGTTCGCCACCCTACGGCCCCCTCCATCTCAATGAGAAACTGGTGTACTGGCTGGGGACGGGTATCACGCGCGAGCGAGAGGCCGATGTGGGGCCCGATGCCGATCCCACCAACAACCTGCGTCCCCCGTACGATGCACCCGATCTCGATCTGGCCGATGATACGGCGCCGGCTGTCATCGGCAACAAACACTGCCAGCCCCTGCAGATCACCTACACTGTGCAACTTGCCGCGGGCGCGCCTGCAAGCAATGCCTATGTCAATCTCTGGTTCGACTGGGATCGCAGCGGCGATTGGGGGCAGGTATTCGACTGTCCCCAAGGACCGGCAGACGAATGGGCCGTGCAGAACCAGGCCGTAAGCCTGCCCGGTCCTGGTACCTACACTTTCACCACCCCCTTCTTCCTGACCTACAACCCCAATGCTGCCAGATGCATCTGGTGGCGCATTACCATCAGCGACAGTCCGGCCGCGGCCGGCAGCCGCGATGGCAGTGGCCCTCTCGGCGGCTATAAACTGGGTGAAACGGAAGACTACTACTTCTGCGACGGATACAAACCCACCCCCACACCCACGGCGACACCACGTCCGACCAATACCCCCACGCCCAAACCGACTTCCACCCCCAGCCCTACGCCCACCCGGCCTCCCGGCGAGGAGTTCGATGTCGACCTGGGGGACGCGCCCGATAGTGATAACCACGCCGGCATCAACATGACTGCCTATCCCAAGGGTGGCCCGCCGGGCGTCATCGCTCACTATCCCACCGTCTTTGGCACCCTGCCACCTTTGGGGCCCCGCCACCTCAATCCCTCCATCCAGTTCATCCTGGGCCAGGGCCTTTCGGTCGAATACGAGGCAGACGTCGGGTCTGATGCCGACGCCAGCAACAACATCATCCCCCAAAGCGACTCGCCCGACCTGGATGGTTTCGACGACGGCATCAACCCCAATCCTGCCCTTCCCCACTGCGTTCCTACGCAGCTCAACTACCAGGTGCTGGTGCCCACAGGTGCCACCCTCAACAAAGCCTACGTCAACCTCTGGTTCGACTGGGACCGCAACGGGAAATGGGGTGAAATCCTCGATTGCCCCGGCGCGGTGGCTCCGGAGTGGGCGGTGCAGAACCAATTGATCACCCTGCCCGGAACCGGTCTGCACACCTATACCACGCCCGCGTTCCTGCCGGTCCAGACCGGTGACAAATGCATCTGGTGGCGCATTACCCTGTCTGAGCAGCCTGCCACTGCCGCGGATGGCAGCGGCCCCGCCCACGCCTATGAGTACGGCGAGACCGAGGACTATTACACCTGCCTGGAAGGAGAGGCCACCGCCACGCCCACACAGACAGTTACGCCCACATGGACCCCAACAGCCACGCGCGAGGTACCACCGGCTACATCGACCCCAACGCCGTTTGGCGGGAAGACCAGGACACCGACACCAACCGATACCCCGACCCTGACCTCCACGCCTACCGACACTCCAACCAACACCCCCACACCCACGCAGACACCTACACCAACGCCCACACCGACTGCAACCCCGACGGCCACCCCGACCAGACGCCCACCGCCGGTGTTGACGGGCATCACTTCCGTCTTCTACCAGGACGCCGAGGGTAACATCCATCTTGGCATCCACGTCCTGTTGCGAGAGCTGGATGCCCAGATCTACGACTTCGAGATCTATTGGAACCTCCAGGAGCCTGCCTGGCAGGCCGCCGAACCAGTCGCCATGCCCCCAGAGTGGAATGCTGAGCCGATCGGCGAAGGGAGCGAGATTGTAGGAATGCGCGTAGTTACCATGAGCAATCCGTTCCGTACCTGTCAAGCCCTCGAGTTCATCCTGCGTCCTCTGCCGACGGACATCGGTGACACCATCATCATCTACCTCACCGACAAGAACCACAACGTCATCGGGCAGATAGCAAGCCAGCGGGTCCCACCACCGGGCAAGACTGGCCTACAAGCCGCTCTGCTGGATCCCTCAGGCGCCTGCACTCCCTGAGACAGGCAACGCGCGGGCCGGCAGTGCGCGTCAGAACGACAACGCGGGTCGGACATCCGCACGCGTCCGGCCCGCGCTGCTCTTGCGCGGGTAGGGAGTAGCGACAGCACCGTGCAGGCCTGCTACAGGGTGACCGCGACCGTGCCTTTCCCGGCAATAAGTGAACCCGGCGCGCACATCCGTGATATGCCGGGGGAGTCGTGACGGCTCGGTAGCCGGCTTGATGATCTCACGGAAGACGGCAAGTCGACACCCGGCAGTGCGATCACTCTGGACAAGCGAAACGTCGGAGGTGTGGACAAGCGGATGAGGTTGGGTCCGCGGAGCTGCGGAGGTTGCCTACATCGGGGAATGGCCGTAGCGGGCCCAGCTTCCCCCGCCCTGCGCAGACAGAACGCGATACTGTAACAGTTTAGTTCGGTATGTAGCGCGGGCGCCGACTGGCTGACTGGAAGTCAGCCCTTTCGGGCCTGCGGCCAGAGGCCAGCCTACGCCGGCCTGATAACCGTCGGCGCAGGCCGACGGCCGGCGCAGCCTGTAGAGGTCGAGTTTACTCGGCGCAATGCACGATCTGCCAACAGCCAGCCCGAGCCACCGACCGAATTGTTACACTGTCCTTGTCGCACAGCAATTCCAAATATGAACGGCGTTCGGGGAGGGAGGCAGGAAGAGGAGATGGG
>RFJM01000393.1 GCA_003694905.1 Caldilineae bacterium | reverse complement strand
CCATTATACTGAAGCTCCCCCATGCTCTCTGACTCCCTCTCACACTCCCGACCCAGGTATCATGAAATCCGATATCCCCCGACTTATGGCCGAGCGCGGCCTCGATGCTATCGTCGTCCAGGGCAACACCGACATCTCTACCGACCTGGCCTACCTGACCGGCGGTATCACCCTGGAAGGCGCCATGTACCTCCAGAAAGCGGGTGCCGAACCGGTCCTCTTCGCCAGCCCCATCGAACGGGAAAAGGCCGAGCAGACCGGCTACCGGCTGCGCCTGTGGAGCGACTATCCGCTGCGGGACTACATGGCCCGGCACGGCAACGATCGGCTGACCGCGCAGATCGCCATCCTCAACGACATCTTCCGGGAATACGACGTGTGTGGCAGGGTTGCCTTCTACGGCACCGCCGATCGCGGATATAGCTATCGTTATCTCAGCGCCCTGGCAGCCTCGAATACCGAGATCGAGGTCGTGGGCGAAAGCTGGCCCAACCTCTTTCACGCGGCGCGGCAGACCAAAGATGCCGCCGAACTAGAAGCCATGCGCACGGTCGGCGAACTCACCGCCGAGGTGATCGCCTCGGTCATCACCTTTGTGCGGCGACATCGGCCCGCAGACGGCATCCTCTGCAAGGAGGACGGTACCCCTCTGACCATCGGCGATGTCAAGGCCCACATGCGCATGGAAATGGCACGCCGCGACCTGGAAGAAAAACACGAAACCATCTTCAGCCAGGGACGTGATGCCGGGGTCCCCCACAACACCGGCCGGCGGGACGAACCCCTCTATCTCGGACGCCCCATCATCTTCGATATCTTCCCTCGCCATCGCGCCAGCGGCTATTTTCACGACGTCACCCGTACCTTCTGGCTTGGCTACATGCCGGACGAACATGCACAACATTGGCAGCGCCTCAAGGATCTGTTCGACGAACTGCTGGCCGAGATAAAGGTGGGTAGCGAGTGTCGCAGCTACCAGGCCCGCGCCTGCGACTACTTCGAGGCCCTCGGCTACCCAACCATCCGCAGCGATCCCCGAACCCAGGTCGGTTATACACACAGTCTGGGCCACGGCGTCGGCCTCGATATCCACGAGGCGCCTTCCCTCAATCTGCTGCCCGACAATGACACCGTCCTTAAGCCGGGACACGTGATCTCGGTGGAACCCGGTCTCTACTACCCCGACGAAGGTTGGGGCATCCGCATCGAAGATACCGTCGCTCTTGATGAGTCCGGCAACCTGATCAATCTCTCCTGCTATCCGTACGACCCGGTGATCTCCCTGCCCTGAGATGTCCGGCACCTCCACCACCTCTGCGACTCGGACGATCCTGCCGCCGATCGCGCGACCTCGGGCGGTCACCCTCGCCTTACTGCTAGCCCTCCTGGCGGTGATGGCCGCGGGATGGCAGCGCTACCGCGGCCTTATCCCCATCACCATCGTGGTGGATGACGAAGTCCTGCACGTACAGACCGCGCAGCGGGACGCGGCTGCGGCCCTGGCAGCACTCGGCTATCGGCCACATCCCAACGACTATCTCAACGCGCCGGGGGGGCCCTTGCAAGCCGGCGCGCAAATCGTCATCCGCCTTGCGCGGCCCTTTGTCGTCCGCGCCGACGGCCGCGAACAAGAGCTGTGGCTGCGCGCCGACACGGTAGGCCAGGCCCTACACGCCATGGGCATCGCCATCGGCCGGGAGGACAGGATCACGCTCGAGGGCAAGCCGGTGACGCCTGACACGCCGTTGCCTCCCGTGCGCCGCACGGGCGGGAGCCACGGTCCTCCCTTAGCGGTCGGCACGTCGTCCGCAGGACTGTATGCCGCCGGCGCCCTCTTTCCCTGGCAATACCGCGTCGTACCTCTCCACATTGCCATCGAGCGGGCCATCCCCTTTACCCTGATCGACGGCAAAGCCCTCCCGGCCACCGTCTACACCCACGCGCAGACGGTGGCCCAGGCGCTGGACGCGGAGCAGGTCCCGCTGTATGAGGGCGACACGGTCTTTCCGCCTCTCTCTAGCCGGCTCCAGCCGGGCATGCTGGTCACCATCCGGCGGGCCACGCCGGTCACCATCCTCGCAGACGGGCAGGAATTTCACGTCCGCACTCAGGAGGAGACGGTGGCCGCCGTCCTTGTGCAACAGGGCATCGTCGTCATGGGCCTGGATCGCGTCGAGCCGGATCTCGGTACGCGGCTGCGCCCTCATATGCAGATTCGGGTCACGCGGGTGCGCGAACAATACGTCTACGAAGACGAGATCGTGCCCTTCGAAAGCATTATGCTTGGGGACGATACACTTCTCATCGATCAGAGGCGGGTGAAGAGCCAGGGACGCAACGGCCTGCGCAGATACCGCTATCGCGTGCGCTATGAAGACGGCCAGGAGGTGGCACGTACCCTCGAAGACAGCTGGATCGCGGTGGAGCCGGAAACGCGGGTAATCGCCTACGGCCGCAAGATCGTGCCCCAGACACTGGAAACGCCCAACGGCACCATCACCTACTGGCGCAAGATCCGCATGTACGCCACCTCGTACAGCCCCAAGCGATCGGGCACGCCGCGCAGCGCGCCGTGGTATGGACGCACGCGCCTGGGCAAACCCTTGCGCAAAGGCATCGTCGCCGTCGACCCCGCCGTTGTGAACCTGCGCCAGGAACTCTATGTCCCCGGATACGGACTGGCCATCGCCGGCGACACCGGCAGCGGCGTCAAAGGCAAACACATCGACTTGGGCTACAGCGACTGGGATTACCGCTCCTGGCATTGGTGGGTGGACGTGTACCTGCTCTGGCCGCCGCCCCCACCCTACGCCATCAACTATCTGCTGCCCAACTGGCCGCAGTATCCGGATCGAGGACGATAGCTCATGACCGCGGACGAGATCCCGACACTGATGCCGGCCTTGCGCGACCGCGGGCTGGCGCCCCGCAAGGGCCTGGGACAACACTATCTCACCGATCCCAACATCCTGCACAGCATCGTGGCAGCCCTGGAAGCTCCCCCCGACGCGGTGATCATCGAGGTGGGACCGGGACCCGGCACATTGACGGCTGCGCTGATTCCCGCTTGCAGCCGCCTCATCGCCGTGGAACTCGACGAGGAATTGGCCGCGATGCTGGCGCGGCTGCACGAACGCCGCGAGCACGTCCACATCATCCAGGGCAATGCATTGGCCTTGTCGCCGGCCGAGCTCCTACAAAATACCGGTGGCCCGACACCCTACTACCTGGCGGGCAATCTACCCTACTACATCGCTTCACCGCTGCTACGTCACTATCTGGAAGCCGAGCCGCCGCCGGTGCGCGCGGTGGTGACGGTGCAGCTGGATGTGGCGCGACGCATCGTGGCGGTTCCACCGGACATGAGCCTGTTGGCGGTGGCCGTACAGGTTTACGCCGTCCCGACCATTGTCCGTCGCCTGCCGCCAGGTGCCTTCACCCCACCGCCGAAAGTCCAGTCGGCCGTCCTGCGACTGGACAGCCGCCCCCAACCGCTGGTGCCCCCCGACCGGCGTGAGGCCTTCTTCCGCATCGTGCGGGCCGGTTTCGCCCAAAAGCGCAAGACCCTGCGCAACAGCCTGGCTGCCGGTTTACACCTGAGTCCGGCGGAAGTGGAACGCGCTCTGGCCGGCGCCGCCATCGACCCACGCCGCCGCGCTCAGGAGCTTACCCTGGAAGAATGGCTGGCTCTAGCGCACAGCGGGACCCTGGGTGGGCTGTAGATACGGGTTGGGAGTGGGCGTCAGGACGGGGAGCACAGGCGTAGGCGGCAGGGTGGGCACCGGAGTGATACGATGGGGCATGGTCTGTACCCGCCAGCGCCAGGCCAGCACCACAGCCAACGCCAGCACCAATACGACCAGGACCCGCAGCATGCGGCGGAACCAGGGACGCCGCCACACCAGCAGCGGTAGATCCGGCACCGGCACCTCTGTATTCACCTCTGCCGGCCGGATGCCCGTGACATAGGGCGGCACAGGGCGATCGCCGTGGCGCTGGTAACGGCTGCACCGCGCATGGTTGCCGCCGAGACAGAAGCGTGATTGCTGCGAGCGCGGGAGATGGATCGAAGCGGTCAGGATGCATTGGTTATCCTCGTCCGGCTCGAGGACGGGATAGCTCTGGTGCCTGCCCCGCAGGTAGGGACAGACGTAGCCCTCCATGCCCCGGTCAAGCATAGATCCCCCTGCGCTCGGGCGGAAGCAGTTCGGCCATCCGCCGCATGATCATCTCGGTGTACTGTTTGAGATCGCGGCTCCGCGCGCGGCGAGCCTCCTCCGGCAGCCGGTAGGGCCTGCCCACACGGAAGTGTACGTGCGCCCGCCGCAGGTGCAGTAGATCCGAGAACATGTGCTCGTGACCCCACACCACCACCGGCACAAGCAGGGCACCTGTGCGCGAGGCCAGCCATGCTGTGCCGTCCTTCCCCTCCTGGAGGATGCCCGTATAGGAACGGGTGCCTTCGGGCGCTATGCCGAGTACATTGCCCTCTTGTAGGGCTTTGAGCACTGCCATGAGGGCGTGTCGGTCCGGCTCACCACGATGGACAAAGATGGCCTGTCCAAAGTGCGCCAGCAGCCACCCGATCAGGGGCACACCCTCCCATTTTTCCGCGGCCAGCGTGACAGGCGCAGCCTTGGCGAAGGCGGCGACAAAGGCCACGTCGGTCCACACGACGTGGTTCGTCGTCAGGATGGCGGGACCGCGTGCGGGCAAGTGCTCCAGGCCCTCGACATCGAGCCGGGTGAGCAGACGCAGGAGGACGCGCAGCAGTTTCTGCGCAAGTCGAAAGCCTTTGGGAGCTGGCAGGGGTTGGTTCATGGGGTGGGTGTAGGACGACGTAGGGCAAGGGCGTTGACGCGGAAATGATCGACGGGTCCCCCCAACGGCACGAGATCTATCTCAAAGCTGGTCTCGCCCCCGCGAGGAATGACGTTGTGCCGGGGCGTACCACGACGAAAAGCAATGACGCGACCCTCAGCATCATACAGCGTCACACCTACGCTCACCTTCACCGCGTCCTCCGGTCCCACATTGCGGACCTTGCCCCGGACGGTGTAGGCATAGTAGCGCCGCGCGTCCCCCTCCACGTCCGTCACCTCAAGATCGACGTAGTAGGCGGCCGTGTGGGCGGGATAGGCGCGCAGCACTTCGGCCAAGTAGCCGTCGAAACGGGGCGGCGAGGCAAAGTAGAAGCCGAAGGGACTGACATCGCCGGGTTCGACCAGCGGCTGCAGCAGACCTTCCTCGGCCGTGGCGATGGGCCGGTTCTCCTCATCCAGCAATTGCAGCCGCAGCAGCACACCCTCGATCGGCTCGGCACCGGGATTCTCGGCCTCGCCCATGACCCACAGCCCCCCGGCCTGATCGCGACCGAAGTACAGGTCACTGAGGACAAGGGGAAGGGGCGTCGGCTCGGGCGTGGGCGTCCCCCCGCCCAAACGGGATGCCGGATCGGTGGGAATAATGAGCTGCTGATCCACGCGCAGGAGCCTGGGATCGGCAATGGCGTTGGCCTCCTGAATGGCTTCGACGCTCACGCCGTATCGCTGGGCGATGCCGATAAGGGTCTCGCCGCTCTGTACGGTATGGATGATGGGCGTGGGCTCCGGTGTGGGTGTTGCAGTAGGTTCGGGTGTATAGGGTGCCGGCGTATCGGTGGGGACGGTAGTGGGTGTGGGCGTGGGCTGAGGTGTAGGGGTCACAGGAGTGGGCGTTTCGGGCGTTGGTGTTGGGCGGGTTATCACCTGGCCGCAGGCCGCCAGCAGGATTACGATCACGAAAACGTATAGAGTCGCCGAGGGTAGTTTGACGGAGGAGAGTGGGTGGTCGCTCATGGGTAATAGTGCACGCGATTATACACGGGTGTGAGCAGAATACCAATCATCGGCGGGCAATTCGGAGATGACAGAGGCTGCGATTTCGTCAAGTTCGGCCGGCGACTCAAGCCATGCCGGCTTTTCGTCCCGGTTCCTCCCTCTCCTCCCGGTATGTACCCCGGCTTCCTATACCCGCGTGGTCGGAAAATTGTCAAGCCGGCACAACAGCACTATACTGCCTCTATCTTCGACCACCGCACGTCCACTTTCTTTTTACGATTCGCCTATGCAGTTCTCTCAGTTCGGCCAACAGTTCAGCGGGCAGTCCGGCATCCTGCAACTCATGGATGATCTCGGGAAAGCTCTAGCAGGAGCCGGGGATGTGATCATGTTGGGTGGGGGCAATCCCGCCTATATCACGGAAGTACAGACCATCTTCAGACGGGAGATGTACGAATTGCTGCGTGACGAAGGTCGTTTCGAACGCATGGTGGGTGACTACGCGCCCCCAGAAGGACATCTGGCCTTTCTCGAGGCCCTGGCTGGCCTTCTGCGAGATGCCTGTGGCTGGGACGTGGGCCCGCAGAATATCGCGTTGACCAACGGTAGCCAAACCGCGTTCTTCTATCTGTTCAACCTTTTCGGCGGGGTGTTCCCCGATGGCAGCTTCAAGCGCATCCTGTTGCCCCTGGCACCGGAGTATATCGGCTACGCGGACGTTGGCTTGGCGCAGGGACTTTTCGTTGCCCAGCGTCCGGAGATCCAGCACCTGGGCGACCGGCTGTTCAAGTATCGCGTGGACTTTGATGCCCTGCACGTGGGGGAAGATATCGGTGCCATCTGCGTATCGCGGCCGACGAATCCCACCGGCAATGTGCTCACCGATGGGGAAGTGGCCGGTCTGAGCGAGTTGGCCAGAAACCATGACATCCCTTTGATTATCGACAACGCTTACGGTATGCCCTTCCCCGGCATCATCTTTGGCGAGGCGTCTCCCGTCTGGGATGAGCACATCGTCCTGTGCATGAGTCTCTCGAAGCTGGGGCTGCCGGGAACCCGCACGGGCATCATCATCGCCAATGAGGACGTGATCCGCGCCATTTCGGCCATGAATGCCGTGATCAGCCTGTCGCCGGGGAACGCGGGCGCGGTGCTCGTGCTGGATCTGGTGCGCAGCGGCGAGATCCTCAGGCTCAGCCGCGAGGTCATTGGCCCCTTCTACAAAGCAAAAGCGGAACAGGCCGTGCACTGGCTACGGCACTACATGGGAGACACGACGTGCTATATCCACAAGCCCGAAGGCGCGTTCTTCCTCTGGCTCTGGTTCGAGGGCCTGCCCATCACTACCAAAACCCTGTATGAACGACTCAAGCAGCGAGGGGTGATCGTGGTGCCGGGCGAGTATTTCTTCCCCGGCATCAGTGAGCCGTGGCGCCACACGCAAGAGTGCATCCGCATGAGCTACGCACAGGCAGGGGCCGTCGTTGAGGCCGGGATCAAGATCATTGCCGAGGAAGTGAAGCGTGCTTATGACCAGGGTTGAGGTCTGACATGGAAATCGGGATCATTGGTCTACCCAACAGCGGCAAAACCACGGTGTTCAACGCGCTCACCCGTGGCAGAGAAGAGACGGCGGCCTATTCTGCGGCCCATATGGAGGTGCACACGGCCGCGGTACAGGTACCGGATGAGCGCCTGGACCGTTTGGCCGAGATGTATCGCCCCAAGAAAGTGACGCACGCCCAGGTGGTGTACAAGGATATCGCGGGACTGACCCGTGGCATCGGCGAGGCAGGCGGGCTTGCCGGCCCCTTGCTGAACGAGATCGGCAACAATGATGCCCTGCTGCACGTGGTGCGTGCCTTCGAGGATGAGAATGTACTCCACCCCGAAGGCAGTATCGACCCTGCCCGTGACATCGCCACCGTCGAGACGGAGCTGATGCTCAACGACATGACGGTGATCACCACCCGGTTGGAACGCATCGCCCAAAGGGTCGGCAAGGGCGGCGATCCCAGGGAGGTCGCGGCCCTCAAACAAGAGCGGGCACTGCTGGAACGCCTGCTGGCCGAACTGGAGGCGGAGCGTCCGTTGCGCGAGGTTCCCCTTTCGCCGGAGGAGGAGAAGGCGTTGCGCGGGTTCAACTTCCTCTCGCAGAAGCCAATGCTGATCGTGCTCAACATCGGCGACGAGGACGACCCGGGCATTGCCGAGGAGATGCCTGTAGCCGGCGAGCGGATCAAGGTCACGGCACTGCGCGGGAAGCTGGAAGCAGAGCTGGCCCAAATGGAGCCGGAGGAGGCGGCCGACTTCATGGCAGAGTTCGGAATTGAAGAGCTGGGGCTGAGCCGGGTGATTCATCTCTCGTACGATCTCTTGCAGGTACACTCTTTCTTCACCGTGGGCGAGGATGAAGTGCGGGCCTGGACGCTACCGGTGGGCGGCACCGCTCTGGACGCTGCCGCGACCATCCACACGGATCTGGCACGCGGCTTTATTCGTGCCGAGGTGGTGGCCTTCGCAGACCTGATGGCCGCGGGCTCGCTGGCCGAAGCCCGCAAACGCGCTACGCTGCGACTGGAGGGGAAGGACTACGTGGTGCAGGACGGGGAGATCGTGCACATTCGCTTCAATGTCTAATCGCGCGGAGGCGCGGTTTGCCGTGCTCCCGGCGGATGCGTGAGGCAGCCATACACCCCGCGCCGACACCCGGATTTTCTGCTATAATGTAAGAGAATCAGTCTCTCCACTCAGCGAGCGACCAAGATGCTGCACAAATTTCAAGAATGGGCGCAAAGAGAACACCGTACCCCGCATCGGGTACTTTCCCTGGTGGCTGGCGGCGCCGTGTTCGGTTTCGGCGTGCCCATTGTGTTGGTGGCGCTGGCAGCCTGGCTTGACCGCATCTTGCACCTGCCCAGGCTCATCTACGGCCAGCTGAACATCTCGTTGGGGTTGCTCATGGCCTTCGGGGGCTGGGCGCTGGCCGCATGGGCCGTCCAGGTGCAGGTGGTCGAAGGCAGAGGGACGCCGGTCCCCCTGGTGCCAACCAGAAACCTGGTCGTGCGCGGACCGTACGCCTACTGCCGCAATCCCATGGCGCTGGGCGTTATTCTCTTCTACCTGGGGGTCGCGGTCTGGTTGGGTTCACCGGCGGTGCTGGTAGCCGTCCTGCTCATTGCTGCTGTGTTACTCCTCTACTTCCGCTATATCGAGGAGAAGGAGCTGGAAATGCGCTTCGGCCAGGCATACCTCGAGTACAAGCGCACCACCCCCTTCCTCATTCCCCGTCTGCGGCGTTGACGGCCGCCCCCAGCCGGTCGAGCACCCACGCCACCACCTGTTCCGCCGTCACGACTTCCAGATCGAACCAGGTGATGGCCGGGTCGGTGAGACGGAAGCAGTGGTACTGCCGGGGGATGGACTGCCGGCTCTGGCGACGTAT
>RFJM01000392.1 GCA_003694905.1 Caldilineae bacterium | reverse complement strand
TGGGTGCAGCACCAACGTTGTGTCTGGCACCTGTGGCGTAACCTCAGAAAACCGCCGGCACAAGCGGCGAAGCAGGCCGGCGAAGGACTCGACAAAGAAGCCGCAAAACGCAAACGCCACTATCATCATCCCGGCCTCAGCCCTCTGGGCGTCGCCGGCTTCCCCCATGAGAATATCTCCTGTTTGGATGCTTTGGAAGTCTAGTTCTTCCACGGTTCCTCCTCCTATTGCCTCCCGGCATGGGAGCGGGATATCGTGGAAGAACCAGCAACGCCACCCCCCTTCACCTCCAATTATGTCTCCCAACACTGCCCATCCAGGTCACCAACAAAAGATGGAACCGAGTCTCAAATTCGCCGCGGCCGGCGCGTGCGTTCGATACACAAGCGCTGCTCGTACCCATTTGTACCCGCTACACGCTGTTCTATAATATCGGTATCCGGAATTTACCCTGTGCTGGCCGGCGGGCGCAGGCACGCCCCCCATCAGGACGCGCCGCTTCGCCCGCGGCTTCCTCTCCCGGGTCTGTCCCAGGTTCTGGGATGCACCCTGCCGTCCGCATCCCCTTCCGCGCGATCCCAGCGCCCATGCCCAAGACTCGTCTCGACCGCCTCCTTGTTTCCCGCGGCCTCTGCGAAAGTCGTGAACAGGCTCGCCGGCTGATCATGGCCGGCGAGGTACTGGTGAACGACCGTCCCCTCACAAAGCCCGGCATGCAGGTGCAGGAGAATGCCGACATCCGCGTGCGTCAGCCTTTGCCGTACGTCAGCCGCGGGGGCTTCAAACTGGCCGCAGCGCTGGACGCGTTTGGGATCGAGCCCCAGGGTTGGGTCTGCGCAGATGTCGGGGCCTCCACGGGTGGCTTCACCGATGTTCTGCTACAGCGCGGGGCGCAGCGCGTATATGCCATCGACGTGGGCTACGGTCAGCTCCACTGGAAGCTGCGCCAGGACCCACGGGTGGTGGTGATGGAGCGGACCAATGCCCGCAATCTGCTCTCGCTGCCCGAGCCCGTGCAACTGGTCACCCTGGACGCCTCCTTCATCTCGCTGCGCCTGCTATTGCAACCCGCCCGGGCCTGGCTGGATGCCGGGGGACAGATGATCGCCCTGGTCAAACCCCAGTTCGAAGCAGGACGCGAACATGTAGGCAAGGGCGGGGTGGTACGAGACCCCGGCGTGCATCGCCGCGTTCTACAGGACCTGCTGGCCTGGTGCCGGACCGAAAACCTGGGCCCCCAGGGGCTCATCGCCTCGCCCATCAAGGGGCCGAAAGGCAACCGAGAGTTCCTCCTTTGGCTCAGGCCGGGCTCACGCCCTCGCGCCGACGACTCTCTGCTGCGCACGGCCCTCCAGGAGAACCGCCCGCAGCGTTGACGGTACAGCCTCGGGGCCGGCCGGGTAACCCCCGTCCACCGCGACCGCGCCCCTGCACAAGCCGGGTTTGTCCCAAATCCTGTGGCCCGCCGTGCGTCACGCATTCGCCGCGCGGCCTGGCACCAAGGCTCCAGCCTAATCCGTAATGCGACGCGTTGCATACCGGCCAGCACCATCACTTTCGGGAGTATTCACCCATTACCCGCCTCATGGGCGATCCGCTATAATAGGCGGTCATGAGCACGCTTTCCCGCCTGCAGCGCTTCATCCATCGTCATGGGCTCTTGCCCGATGGCGCACGCATCGTGGTGGGGGTGAGCGGCGGCCCTGATTCGCTGGCGCTGCTCCATGCGCTTGGCCGCCTGGCACCGGATCATGGCTGGTGGTTGCACGTGGCCCATTTGCATCATGGACTGAGGCCCGAGGCCGACGAAGAGGCCTGGTTCGTGGCGGAGGTTGCTGCTGCCTGGGATCTGGGCTGCACAATCGAACGGGCCGATGTCGAGGCCATAGCTGCGCAGCCGGGCGTTTCGCTGGAAGAGGCCGCGCGTCAGGCGCGCTACGCCTTTCTGGGCGCGGTGGCGCGACGGCTGAACGCGGGCTACGTGGCGGTGGGCCACAATGCCGACGACCAGCTCGAAACCGTGCTCATGCATTTCCTGCGGGGAAGCGGCCTGGCCGGTCTGCGGGGCATGTTGCCCTCTACGCCGCTGGCGGGTCTGCGCCTCACGGCCCTACCCCCCGACCTGCGACCGGATGTGGGCGAGGTACGGCTCGTCCGTCCCTGGCTCGAGACCCCTCGCGCCGAGATCCTGGCCTACTGCCGGGAACACGAGCTGACCCCGCGCTACGATATGAGCAATATCGACCAGACCTTCTTCCGCAATCGGCTGCGCCACCGGGTGATCCCCCTGCTCCGGGAGATCAATCCCCGGCTGACCCAGGTGGTGGGTCGCACGGCAGCCGTTCTCCAGGGCGAGCACGAGGTACTGGAAGCACATCGTCGCGCCCTGTGGCAGGAGGTGGCCAGGGTAGAGCCAGAGCGGGTGCGGCTGGAACTGGCTACATTTCGGGCACTGGCGCGTGCAGACCAGCGCGCGCTCCTGCGCATGGCCATGAGCCACCTGCGACCCGAACACCGCAACCTGGCCTGGGAGCATGGCGAGCGACTGCTGGACCTCCTTGCAGATCGGCCCGAACAGGCCAGCGGCGGTCCCTATCCCCTCGTTGCAGGGCTGGTTGCTACCCTCAGCTACCGCTGGCTCGAGGTCGGCGAAGCCGAAGCGGTGCCGGCCGCCTGCCCCCAGATCCACGAGCCCCGCACCCTCAGCCTACCGGGCGAGGTGGCCCTGGAAC
>RFJM01000391.1 GCA_003694905.1 Caldilineae bacterium | reverse complement strand
GCAGGTTGTTAGGATTGCTGATGTTGTTGAGCCGTACCAGTTCGGTGACCGAGACCCCGTGCTTTTGGGCGATGCTGGTCATGGTGTCGCCGGGCTGGACGATGTAGACGTCATTGCGTTTTTCCAGGACCGATTGGGTAGCGCGTGGGGTAGGGGCGGGTGTTGGCTTCTTGGGGATGAGGATTTCCTCGCCCACGATGAGGGAGGTCGGGTCCCAGATCTTGTTGAGCTGGATAAGAGTGTCGACATCGGTCCCGAAGCGCTGAGCAATGCTGTACAGAGTATCGCCCGACTGGATGATGTAGACCTCGGTCAGGCTGCGGGGGGAAGTGCCCGACTCGGGGGTGGTGGCGGCCCGCACCTGTACGCTGGTAGATGTGGCCTGGGCGGTGGCCGTACGCGCCTGGCGCGGTGTGAGGGTTTGGGCCAGGATCTGGGTATTGGTGGTGCGCGCCGGTTGTTCCACCGGCAGGGTCTCGACAAATTCGGTAATCCGGTCGCGCGCCATCCAGATCACGAACAGGGCAATGATGAAGAAAAGCCAGAACCAGAAGGATCGCAGCATGGCTGGATAATCAGACGCGGGGAAATGGGGGACGGGATGGAACGGCCGCGGGCCGTGGTATCCTCAGCTTAGCACGAACCTTATGTCTGGTCAACATGGGCGGAAGCCGATAAAGACGCCAACCATCGCTCAATTTCGCCTGCGCGCTGTTCTCGCCCCATGCGCCGATAGGCACGTGCTTCGTAGCTCAGTCTCAGTACAGGAAGATGTAGATCCCCAATATCCACGTAGACGATGTGCGCACTCAGATCCGGAACGGGATACCATCCGCCATCCGGCCGCCTGTGCTGGATATCGCCCATCATCTCGACCCGCAGATCCCGAATGCGCAACAGCCCCCAATAGGAACGTGTGTGCCGGGACCGACGAAAGAACGGGGCTTGCACGACCCACGGCTGCAGGCGCCGGGCCATGGCAAATGCACCCGCTTTTGTGGTCTGGAGGTCGATATCGTGCGGGGTTAGTGGCAGGCCCTGGAGGGCAAGGGAGGTACTGCCTGTCAGCGCCCAGAGGTGAGGCAGGTCTTTCAGGTGTTCTGCCAGCAGGCCTAGCACGCGGAGATGCAGTTCGGGCAGTGGGCTCATACGTGCGTCAATGCCTGCTCGAGATCGGCAATGAGGTCGGCGGTATCTTCGATACCAAGGGCAAGTCGCACCAGTTCATCCCGGATGCCCAGGGCGAGACGGATCTCGGGGTCGGTGTCGTAGTAGGACATCAGGGCGGGCTGCTCGACCAGACTGTCGACGCCGCCCAGCGAAGGCGCGGTGTGGGGTAAGCGCAGCGCGTCGATGAAACGGGAGGCGGCCAGGCCGTCGCCGTCAATCTCGAAGCTGACCACACCGCCGAAGCCTTGCATCTGCCGTCGCGCGATGTCATGGTCGGGATGCGAGGGCAGACCAGGATACCAGACGCGGCGGATCCGGGGATGGGATTCCAGGTAGCGAGCGATGGCCATGCCGTTGGCGTTCTGGCGTTCAACCCGCAGGCCCAGCGTCTGCAGACCGCGGTGGATTTGGTAGGCGACCTCGGCATCAACTACCGCCCCCAGCAGGGATTGGCTTTCGCGCAGGGGGGTTGTGATACCGTCCCGGCCGATGATGGCACCCGCCAGCAGGTCGTTGTGCCCGGCCAGGTACTTGGTCACGCTATGAACTACCAGGTCGATGCCGAACTCCAGCGGGCGCAGATTCAAGGGCGTGGCAAAGGTGGCATCGATGAGGGTGCGCAGACCGTGTCGGCGGGCGAGACTGGCCATGGCTTCCAGATCCACACAGCGCAGGAAGGGGTTGGTCGGCGTCTCCGAAAGGATGAGACGCGTATTGGGCTGGATGGCTGCCTCCAACTGCTGCAGATCGCCCGGAGGGACTACAGTGCATTCGATGCCGAAGCGCCGCAGAAAACGTTTCACGAAGACCCTTGTCTTGTGATAGCTGTCGGCGGTCACGATGAGATGGTCTCCGGCCGAGAGAAAGATGAGCAACGCCGTGGTGACGGCCGCCATGCCGGAACTGAGCAGGATGGCGTCATCGCCCCCTTCCAAAGCGGCCAGTCGTCGCTCCACTGCCCTCACGGTAGGGTTGCCGTAGCGGCCGTATTCCTGGCGCTCCAGGTCTTCGCTGAACATGCGCTCTTCCATGAACTGGACGAGATCGGCGGTGTCGGCGAAGGTATAGGTGGCCGAGCGGACCACGGGCGGGGTGAGACTGTGGTAGGGATGGCCGCGTCGCACTCCCTGATGCAAAGCTCGTGTGCTGGGGCCTGTTGTCGGGTGTTACTGTCTGTCTGGGTGCTGACGGTCACTGATTTGTTCATGGCAGTTGTCCTGAATGGGCCAGGGACGGAAGGCGGCTACAAAAAAACGAACCTCGATGGGAGGTTCGTTCGTGACTAACGTCGATCCTCTCATCGTCCAGAAGTAACTTCTGCCGGCATTGGCACCTGGGACAATGTCCTGGTTGCCGAGGCTTCATCGGGCCGGTCCCTCCGCCTCTCTGGATAAAAGGATTTGACAGGTTTGTATAGGTTTGTGGGAAAGTGGCGGCACTGTATCACAGATCTGGCGAGGGTGCAAGAGGCAATGGGAGCATGTGCGCGTTTCAAGTTGAGGGCGGCCGGGGGGCAGCGCCCCCCGGAAAAGCCGCGGCCACACACAACGAGACACACGGCCAGCCCTGCGACGGCGCAGGCCGGGGTATTGGCCGCTCTCGCCAAGGCGCCACGTGAATCTGCAAAGATCCGGGGACACTCG
>RFJM01000001.1 GCA_003694905.1 Caldilineae bacterium | reverse complement strand
TCATTGCCCCGCGGGTCCAGGCCCACGAAGGACTGGGTGACGGTGACGCCCGTGGCGCCTTCCAGTAGGAGGCCGTACTGATCGAAGCCGGTCACGCTCAAGCCTTGCACGACGACGTCATTGCCCTTCACGTGTAGGCCCGTGTCCACGCCGCGCCCATGAATCTCGATCTCAGGCCCCATGGGATTTGGATCGCCGCCGATGAAAGCGGCCTGAGTGGAGCCGTCAATGCGGACGCCCGCCGCCGTGAGCGCGGGCAGGGGAGACGCCACCTCGATGATCCAGTAACCATTGGGGTTGTGGCCCGGATCGGAGGCGGGGATGTTGAACTCGATTCTGCGCGTGAAGAGACCATTGTTGGCCGCGTCGATGGCCTCGCGCAGCGAGCAGTGCTGCACGGTGCAAGCGCCGTCATTCTTGTCATCGGTGGTGTTCACCACCCAGGCCGGCGGAGTGGGGGATGCTCCCCAGCGGAAGCGGTAGGGTATGGGCGGCACGGCCACGGGCAGTTTCGCCGCGACCCAGGCCGTGTAGATTCCGGAGGTTTGAGCGTGATATTGAATGAACTCGGCGCTTGTCCCCGGTTCATCGGAGAACGCCACCTCCTCGCCCGATGGGTCATAAAGGGTGAGGCTCATGTCCGCGGATAAGCCTTGCGCGCGCATGAGGTCGGGCGCGCTATCCAGGGTGAGGGAAAGCACATCGCCGGCCTGCACATTGGGCAGGGCGAAGAAGTCGTTATCCTGTTCGTAGCAGATATAGCTGTCCACCGGCTGATCAGGCTCGACGGGCCAGGCCTGATCAAGGGCGTCATTGGGTTCATAAGAATCGGGGCACTCCGGCGCCGCGCCCTCCTCCATGATTGTCCACAAGCCCGCTTCGCGGTCGGTGTCAGCGCCGGCCGGGGCCATCTCGGTGCTCCAGGCCGTCAGCAGTTGCCCGTTGATCTCGTAATGGAGGATGCGGTGATTCCCTTTGAGGGTGACGAAGACGCTGCCGTCAGGACTACCCGCCAGACCGGTCGGCTCGACATTGAGAGGGATCTGGGCGGCGAGATCACCCGAGGAAGTGTAAATGGCCACCAACCAGGGGCTTTGCGTCCGGGATTGCGCCGCCAGGCCGTTCTGGGCGACTTTCACGGCCACCCAATTGTCGGCGGTGATGGCCACGCGATCGGGTGCGCCCGATGTGTCCCAGCCGCCCGCGATCTGGCCGCCGGCGTCGTAGCGGACGATGCGTTGCTCCGGCCCAATGGAAGCGAAGAGGGAGCCGTCGGAAGCCGCGGCGATGTCATTCACCTCGACTCCGGTGTCGATCTCGCGCAGCCACCGGCCCTCGGCGTCGAAGACCGCGATGCGATGGTTCTGCCTGATTTTGACATAGACCTCGCCATTGGGTCCCACCGTGATCTCTCCGGCCTCGCCGTCTACATCCCAGGACCCCATCTCTTCGCCCAAGGCGTTGTAGTGCACGATGCGATTGTTCTGGTTGATCTTGACGAAGATATCACCCAGGAAGTCAACGGCTACATCACCGGGCGTCCCGGTGGTGGTGATGGTTCCCAAGATGGTCCCATCCGGGCCGAAGCGCAGGATAGTTCCGGGGGGCAAGGCCGGCGTGGGGGTGAACGTTGGCGTGGGCGTGAAGGTGGGAGTAGGGGTTACGCTGGGTGTGGGCGTGAACGTGGGCGTGGGGGTGAACGTCGGAGTAGGGGTTATGGTGGGTGTGGGCGTGGCCGCCAGGCGCACTTTGAGTGTGTAGAAGTTGGGCAGCTCGTGCTCCGTGCCCCACACCGCGACATAGTACGTCCCCGTCTCCTGGGCCGTGTAGACGATCTGCTCGTCGGCCGCGCCGGGGTTGGCCGAACCGGTGATCAGCGTTTGCGCCGGACCATAGAGGTCGATGTTGCTATTCATCTCCAGGCCGTAGAGGTCGATGATGACCTGCTGCCCCGCGGAGAGGGGAAAGCTGAAATAGTCGCTATCGTCTGAATTGCAGATGTTGCCGTAGATTTCGACGTTGAACTGGATGGGCGTGGCCTGGTCGAACCAGTTGTTGGGTTCATGTTCGTCGGTAGGGCAGCCGCCCTGCAACGAAGGCCCCTTCGCAGTTGCGGCCTGTACCGGTTCTATAACTGCAATCTGGCCCGCAGCAAGCCACAAGGCAGCGAGCAGCAGAACCGCCATGAAAAAAGTGATCCGAAATGGGCGAAGGTTCATGGAGTCCTCCTGGTGTTGCACAAGGGCGAGGTGATGATATGGATACTCATATCATGTGTGGACGAGGCCTGATACAGGCGCTTCGGCAGACTTGCCTGCGCCTCGGTCGGTCTCAACGCCACCGGTTGGTGTTCGAGGGAGTTGTCTACTGTATTGTACACCGTTACTATCTCCGTTTTATCTCAGAAAAATGTCCCCAAGCCCCGGTGGGGGACATTTTCGTAGCTTTCGCTGACCCAACTGTGGAGCGGGCCTGTGGTCGTGGCATGAGCACGCACGGAGCTTCCGGCTGGCACCACCGACTGCACTGACCGAGGTTCTGGGGCAAGGAGCGCATTTCATTCTGGGGCGGTGTGCTGCCTTCCGTCCTCTCCCCGGTTGCCCCCGAGGGGGAGGAGCCCTTTGTTCCGCGATGCGGTTCAGGGTCGGCCGGTGTGTGGACGAAGCACGGATTCGCCCGTAGCCTAGCCGCGATCAACTGTACAACCGATCATCACTGCGGTTTACCGGGCAGTGCCGCTGCGGCCTGGCGATGGCGACAGGCTGAAAAGCCAGTCTCTGGCTGCGTCCAACTTGAAACGCACCCCAGGATGAGCTGTGAAAGTGGATGGCAAGAATAGCAGATTGTAAACCGGCCTTCTTGATCGGCGACCGCTGTCTATCTATAATCTTATTAGGAATCCTATATAGGATTCCGATATAATGTATCTTTCTCACAGTATATCTCTCCCAAGGAGGTGCATGATGAGCACAGCTACCACGACCGGCAGCATTCCCGGCTACGCGTTTGGCGACCCTTCATTGCCGCGGGCCCCACTCTCGGACGAGGATTTCCAGAAGCTGAAGGCCACCGTGCTGTTTACCGAAGATGATGAGCGTTACCTGCGCATGGCCGGCGACGTCCTGGAAGACCAGATTGATGACGTACTCGACCTCTGGTACAATTTCGTCGGTTCCCATCCTCATCTGGTCTACTATTTCACCGATCCCCAGGGCGAACCCATTGGCGACTATCTGCAGCGTGTACGTGCACGCTTCGGCCAATGGATACTCGACACCTGTCGGCGACCCTACGATCGTGCCTGGCTTGACTATCAGTACGAGATCGGGTTACGCCATCATCGGACCAAGAAGAATCAAACCGATGGCATCCGATCGGTGGATCACATTCCGCTCCGCTATCTCATTGCCTTCATTTATCCCATCACGGCCACCATTCGGTCCTTCTTGGAGAAAAAGGGCCATTCGGCCGAGGATGTGGAGGGCATGCATCAGGCCTGGTTCAAGTCGGTGACCCTACAGACGGTCTTGTGGAGCATTCCCTACGCCAGATCCGGGGATTGGTGAGCTCCCCTCCGACCTTATTTGTGATTCGGGATGCGACGCACACGAGGGTGCGTCGCATCCGTATTCCGGCTTCCGTCATGACCTCCTCTGAATCCCAGGCAGCGCACGCGGATGTCGAAAGCAAGATCATCGCTTCGCTGGAGCGACTGTCCCAGGTCTTGCGGCAACTCCTGCGCGCGGAGACCCAGGCTCATCGCCTGAGTCCCATCCAGATGCAATTCCTTATCCATCTTGCATCCCATCCGCCCGAACTATGTCGTGTCACGCATCTCGCGCGTGAGTTTCATATCACCCAACCCACGGTGAGCGATGCGGTGAACACACTCATCAACAAGGGGTTGGTGGAAAAAGAGCCGTGGCCCCATGACCGCCGCGTCTCGATATTGCGTCTCACTCCTGCCGGGCGGGCGGTGGCCGAAGAGCTGGCTGACTGGGCCGACTCCTTGAAGCCTTTTCTGGCCGAGGCCCTTTCCGCCGAAGAACGCGTCTCCTTGATGGTGGGACTGATGAAATGGATCGCTGCGCTGGAGCGGGGAGGCATCATCTCCTCGGTGCGGATGTGCCTCACCTGTCGGTTTTTCGCGGTTCAGCCCGAGCCTGCGAATCGGACGCCGTACTACTGCCACCTGCTGGAGCAACCCCTTTCCGCGGACGTTCTGCGGCTGGACTGCCCTGAGCATGAGCGCACCCCGCGCAAACGCAAGGCCTGACGTGAGAAACCCGCGCCCGCTTTCGCCGCGGGCATTGCTGGTGGGGCGGTCTCGGCATTGCCCGGGCGTCTTGCGCGAAGGCGTGCCACAGGGGCTAATCTGCTGAACTAGGAAGCAGGAACAGGCAGTCGCGCTGTAGCCGCGGGGGCGGTAGGGTGGGTGGGGCAGATACGAGAAGATACCGTGTACACCCGAAAGCTGTTCCGACGCACATAGCCCACCAGCGTAATGCCCGCGGTCTCGGCCAGGGTCACCGAGAGGCTCGTCGGCGATGTGCGGCTGATCACGATGGGCGTTTGCATGCCCGCGGCTTTTCGCAGCATCTCCGAACTTACCCGGCCCGTCGTCAGCAACACCCGACCAGCCGTCTCCACCCCTTGCTTCATCGCCTTGCCCCAGAGACGGTCGATGGTATTGTGGCGGCCCACATCCTCGGCCACCAGGAGCAGCTTGCTGCCGTCACTGAGCGCCGAGGTGTGCACCCCGCGAGCGCGGCGATAAAGCACCGCCGCCCCTCGCAACTGCTGCATGAGCGAGCACACTTGCTCGGGGCTCAGATGGCAGGTCGAGCGAACCACTTCGACCGCGCGCCCGTGCGAAAAAGTCGCGCCACCGCCGCAGCCGGTCGTAATGATAAGCCCTTGCGGCAGCTCTCGACCCGCATCGCGCAACAGGATGTCCACACAGCGGCCGTTTGGTGCGATCGCCACCCCTGCCACCTCCTCCATCCCGGCGATGACCCCTTCCGAGCGCAGCAATCCCAACGCCAGTTCATCCAGATCATGTGGTGTGCACATCAGGCGAACCCAGGGCCGGCCGTTTACGTAGAGCCCGGCCAACCCTTCCTCAATGACCACATCATCACAGACCTGCAACGCTTCCCCGTCAAAGAGGAGATAGCGCTGCGGCTGGACACCGGCCGGCTCCGCCACGGCTACTAGCGGTGCCGGCAAGAGCAGAGGGGTGTCGGTCAGGGTCTTGTTCATTTCAGTGATAGCCTTGTTCCTGGGCCAGCGCGTCTAGATGCGCCGTGATCATGTCTTCGACGATGAGATGGGCGGGGTGCCCCAACTTGCGTTCGTCTACCGTCTTGATGTACGCCTTGCAGTGTTCGCAGCATTCGATGCGGTGCACCTCATCTCCTTCCACCGTGAAGTACCGCATCTCCGGTTTGCCTTCTTGCTCGCAGAAGGGGCAGCGCAGGCGATCGAAGGCCCACTCGCTGTGGCACAGGCAGCAGGCCAGTACACGACGGCCGTCCTCTTGCGCCAGACGTGCCATGCCCGGCCAGCAGCCGCAGATGGGGCAGAAGCCCCGTCGCCACCTCGCTTCAGTGATCCACTCCTGATATGGTGCGGCTTCGCGAACGAAGTACGGCGACAGCACTGTACGTAACACCGAACCCAGCACCTTCGCGTCCACCCGCAACTCGTCTGCCAGCTGTTCCAGAAATGCCTCTCTCTCTTGCAAGAGCCTGCCCATGAGATCCGGCACCGCATCTGCCTGCAGCCAGTGCGACTGCAGTAAGGCACGGCAGGCTTCCCTCGCCGGAGTCTCGGCCTGCAAGAGCTTTTCCAGCCCCTGCAAAGCCTCGGTCAACAACGACGGCGGGTAGTGAAACGTCGCTTCGGCGAACAGCGGGCGACCTTCCCGCCATTTTGCCAGCGCTTCTTCCAGCCGGAACCCCAGGCGAGGCTCCAGCTTCTCGGCCAGGGCTTCCTGAAAGTCGAGCACACGCTGCAGGACCGTCAGTGATTGCATGTACTCCGGCATGGCCGAGGGCACGCAGGCGGCCAGACGGGGAACACGCATTCCCCCTGAATAGACGGCACTCATCGGTCATACCTCTTCCGTTTAGAGGGGAGAGGTGCCGGGGAGCCCCACGCGCACCCCTCCCCGGGTTGGAGTGTGAACGATCTCAGGCCGGCTGCTCTGCTTCGTGCTGCAGCACGGGCAGGTAGCGCGTTGCCAGGACGTAGGCGAGCACGCCCGCGGCCACGATGGCGATGGAGATGGCGAACTCCAGCGGATGGGGGAAATAGCTCACGCCGGGCCGTCCCTCCAGGGCCAGCAGGCTGACGTTGAAGCGGTTCAGGATCAGCCCCAGCACCACCAGCACCGCGCTCCAGAAGAGCCCGCGCTCACTGGCGCGCACCGCCGGCAGCGCGAAGAGGATCAACGGCGCCACCACGCCGCCCAACACCTCGACCAGGAACAAGACGCTGAACAGTGCACTGCTGAAGATCAGGCCGAACTCACCGGCCACCAGCAGGTCGGCCAGCTTCACAAGCAGATACAACGCCAGTAGCCACACCAGCGCCCGTCCCAGTCCTGCCGGGATCTCCGGGTCCAGTCTGTGGCCGAATGCCTTGCTGCTGAGGTAGCTCTCGAAGATCACCATGGCAGGGCCCACGGCAATGGCCGAAAGGAAGAACAGGCCGGGCAGGATGGGCGTGAACCAGAGGGGGTGGATCTTGTCGGGCATCATCAGCAACACAGACCCCAGCGACGACTGGTGCAGTGTCGAGAGCACGATGCCGGCGATGACCAGCGGGATCTGGATAGCACGGATCCAGCGCAGAGGCACCTGCATGTTGAAGCGCTCGAACACGTTGGGGCTGAACTCCAGCGCCAACACCAGCGTGTAAAGCAACACGCACCAACCCACCTCAAACAGGGGCGAGTGCGGATTCCAGTAGATGATCATGTGCCAGATGCGCCAGGGCTGGCCCAGGTCCACCAGCAAGGCCGCGATCACCATCAGGTAGCCCAGGAAGGCCGTAAGAATGGCCCCCCGGACGATGGGGTAGTACTTCTTACGGCGGAAGATGTAGACCGTGGCCGCCAGGGTGAAGCCGCCCGCGGCCAATGCCACGCCGCAGTACAGGTCGAAACTGATCCAGAGGCCCCAGGCCCGACCATCGCTCAGGTTGGAGATGGCGCCGATACCGTTGGCATAGCGCACGATGGCCGTGACCAGCCCGATGGCCATCAGGACCAGCAGGATGGCAACCGCCCGCACAGGGAAGGGCCGCATTTCTCGCGAAGGTCTCGTCTGCACGTAGGTGGTCATCTTACGCTACCTCCTCTTCAGGGGATTCCACTGCTTCCGGGCCTTCGGCTGCGGCCTGGGCCATCATCTGCTCGCGGCGCTTGATAATCCAGTAGGTACCTGCCATGAGCGCCGTCACCCCCACGATAGCCGGTGGAACGGCCAGCATAGCCAGGCCTGCGTAGCGGTCCAGCCGCTCTTCGCCGAGTTCGGGGAAGCCAAGCTCATTGAAGGGGACCGAGGAGAGGTAGAGCATGTCGGCACCACCGGCCTCCTTCTCACCGTAGATGTGGTCCACATACTTGGCGGGGGACGCCTTAATGCGTTTGCGTCCTTCCACGATCAGCGCTTCGCGTTCTCCGAATTGAATGGCGTCGGTGGGGCAGGCCTTGGCGCAGGCCGGTTCCATGCCCAGGGCAATGCGGTCGGCACACATGGTGCACTTGCGGATGTAGGGGACGGCCTTATGCCATTCGAAAGTGGGCACACCGTAGGGGCAGGCGATCATGCAGTAACGACAGCCCATGCACTTCTTGTCATCGTAGAGCACGGGGCCGTCGGGCGTTTTGTGCAGGGCGCCTACGATGCAGGCCGAGGCGCAGGCCGGGTGCTCGCAGTGCATGCACTGGCGCTTGGCAAACACCCAGGCGAAGCCTTCCTCTTCCCCGGCCTCGCTCGGCGGTTGTGTGATCTCATGGAACGTGACAGTCGTCCAGGTCTTCGCCGAACGCCGGGGAGGATTTTCGTAGCTGCCGTTGTTGCGCGTCTGTTCCGCCGGCAAGTCGTTCCACTGCTTGCAGGCGGCCTGACAGGCGCGGCAGCCGATGCATCGGGTCAAGTCGATCAGCATTGCTTTAGCCATAATCATCACCGCCTTTACGTGATTTTCTTGACGTCGCAGAGGAACGCCTTGGTCTCGGGGATCATGGTGTTGGCATCGCCCACCGGCGGCGTCAGTTCATTGGCGCTTCCTCCGGTCGCCAGACCTTTGTAACCCCAGTGCCACGGCAGGCCCACCTGATGCACGACGCGGCCGTTGACCAACAGCGGGCGCATGCGCCGCGTCACCACGGCCACCGCTTCAATGGAGCCACGTGCAGACTCTACGATCACGGTCTCGCCGTTCCTGATGCCTTTTTCCGCGGCCAGTTCGGGGCTCATCTCCACGAACATGTTGGGCTGCATCTCCACCAGCCAGGGCAGATTGCGCGTCATGGCGCCGCTCTGCCAATGCTCGGTCAGCCGGTAGGTGGTGCCCACCAGGGGATAGCGCTCGCGCTCACCCTTGCGGTCCATCTCCGAAGCCCAGAGCTTGATGGCCGGGTTGATGTCGGTGGCGGGGTACAGCAGGTTGTCCACGGGGCTTTCCCAGGGTTCGTAGTGGGTGGGGAAGGGGCCGTCCGCGCGGCCCATCCCGAAAATGCGGGCATGTCCTTCCGGCTTCATGATGAACGCGTGTTTGGCGTCGGGCGGCCAGCCACCGTCGGGCACGTCGCCCTCCCATTTCTCGCCTGTCCAGCGCACCACGAAGCGCTCGGGGTCGAAGGGTTCGCCCCTGGCATTGCACGAGGCCCGGTTGTAGATGATGCGGCGATTCACCGGCCAGGCCCAGGCCCAGTTGCTGTAGAGACCAATCCCCGCGGGATGATGGTCCACATTGTCTCGCCGCGCCATCATGTTGCCCTCCTCGTTGTAGCTGCCCGAATAGAGCCAGTTGGCGCAGGCCGTGCTGCCGTCATCGCGCAACTGCGTGAAGTTCTTGACCTGCTTTCCGGCCGGTACGATGACATTGCCCTCGGCATCCTTCACATCGCTCACCGCCCAGCCGTTGACCTCGCGCGCCACCTTGTGCACATCCACCTCGCCGTCGCCGTAGTCCCAGGCCGTCATCAGCACGGGTTCGGGGTTGGGTCCGGGGTCTGCCTCGTACAGCCGGCGGATGCGCAGCATGAGCTGGTTGATGATCCAGGAATCGGGTTTGGCCTGACCGGGCGGGTCCACAGCCTTCCAGCGCCATTGCGCCCAACGGCCGGAGTTGGTCACGCTGCCCTCTTTCTCGACCGAGGTCGCCACCGGCAGCAGGAACACCTCCGTCTTGATGGTGGTGGGGTCAACGCCGGGTCGCTGCCAGAAGCTGGAAGTCTCGGTGTCCCATAGGTTCACGGCCACCATCCAGTCCAGGTTCTCCATGGCTTTGCGGTTCATGTTGGCGTTGGCGCCCCCCACGGCCGGGTTCTGACCCCAGGCAAAGAAGCCCTTGATCTTGCCCGCGTACATGGCTTCGAACAGAGCCAGCCACGAGTAGTTGCCGTCGTCCGCCAGCTTCGGTAGCCAGTGGTAGCCGAATTCGTTTTCGGGGGTGGCATTGTCGCCATACATCCACTTGAGCAGGCTGACGGCATACTTGGGGTAGTGCTGCCACCAGTTGGCGCTCTTGGGGTCGGGGGAGGTGGGGGTGTAGGCCTGCAGGTAGGATTCCAGCGTCTGGTGGCTGGCCCGTGGTGGCTTCAGATAGCCCGGCAGGATGTGGAAGAGCAGGCAATGATCCGTGGATCCCTGCACATTGCTCTCCCCGCGCAGAGCATTGATGCCGCCGCCGGCTCGGCCCACATTCCCCAACAGCAGCTGGATGATGGCCGCGGCCCGGATGTTCTGCGTGCCGTAGGTGTGCTGCGTCCAGCCCATGGCGTACATGATGGTGGCCACCTTGTCCGGCGCGCCCGTGGCCGCGAAGGTCTTGTAGATCTTCTCCAGCAGCGGCTTCGGCGTCCCCGTGATGCTCGACACCGTGTCCAGATCGTAGTCGGCGTAGTGCTTCTTCAGCAGTTGAAATACGGTGTGGGGATCTTCCAGGGTGGGATCTTCCAGGGGGATGCCCTCGGCGTCGGTCTGGTAGGTCCAGGTGCTCTTATCGTACTTGCGCCGCGCCGGATCGTAGCCGCTGAAGATCCCGGCCTCGAAGCGGAACTCGGGATTGATCAGGAAGGGCGCGTTGGTGTGCTCTACCACGTACTCGCGGTGGTAGAGCTCGTTGTCCAGGATGTACTTGATCATACCACCCAGGAAGGCGATGTCGGTGCCGGCGCGAATGGGCGCGTAGATGTGGGCCTTGCTGGATGTACGGGTGAAGCGAGGATCGACACTGATCAGCGTCGCTCCCCGGTCGATGGCGGCCTGCACCCACCTGAAGGAGATGGGGTGATTCTCGGCCGCGTTCGAACCCATGATCAGAATGACATCACTGTTCTTGATATCGATCCAGTGATTGGTCATTGCTCCTCTACCGAACGACTCTGCCAGAGCCGCAACAGTAGCGGAGTGTCATATGCGCGCCTGGTGTTCGATGTACAGCAGCCCCAATGAACGCAGTGCCTTGACCAGCAGAATACACTCCTCGTTGTCCAGGGCAGCGCTCCCCACCGCGGCGATGGCCTCGACCCTGCGCACAACCCGACCCTGGTCGTCCCGTTCGATCCAATACCTGTCGCGCGTTTCCTTCACGCGTTTGGCGATCTCGTTCAGCGCCCATCCCCACTCTACCGGCTGCCACTCGCTGGCACCGGGTGCCCGATAGAGGGGCTGGGTCACACGGCGATCGCTGTTTACCAACTGCCGGAGCGTGCTGCCCTTGCTGCACAGGGAACCCTGGTTGATGGGATGATCGGGGTCGCCCTCGATGTTCACCACTTTGCCGTCGCGCACGCCCACAATCATACCGCAGCCCACCGCGCAGTAGGGACAGATGGTCGCCGTCTCGGTGGTCCACTTCAGCTTCGGTGGTTGCGGTGGCGATAGGGCGCGGGGCTTGGGTGTCACGCCGGTCAGCATCGTGGCACTCACGCCCCCTAGCTTGAGAAACTGCCTGCGGGTAACATCCATAGCCGTTCCTCCTTTGCTCTTGAAAGACGGATAACAGGCTCTCGGATCCGCCTCGCCCTGCCGTGCCAGCTCCCGCGTCATTGCCCGGCGAGACGCCTCCATACTCAGTCTAGCGCTCCCGGCGCTGTCTGTGTAGCAGGCAAATTCCTCGACTTTGCCGCCGTTTGTGGTGCTTTGCCCGACATCCCTGTCGGGGAAAACCCGACAAGCCCTTCGCCGACCCGTGCTTTCCTAACTTTCGTCCTCGGCTGCGGCCCTCGCCCCCGTCCCGCCCGCTCAGGGTGCATTTCAATTTTGGGGCGGCCGGGGGGCTGTTGTGTCCATTGAAGGCGACCCCATAAGGTTGTCCAGTTAAGTCATACCTCTGCGGGAGGGGGGCTATGCTGAGCGCCCAAGATGTCCTCTTTGCACGTGCCAATCGCCCGCCTGATCCTGTTCAAC
>RFJM01000390.1 GCA_003694905.1 Caldilineae bacterium | reverse complement strand
GCGTATGGCCGAAGAAGACGTCGCTGTCAACCGGCGCATCGGCCGGCATGGTCTGGCCGTCATCCCCTTCGGTGCCAACATCCTCCACCATTGCAATACCGGTTCCCTGGCTACGGTTGACTACGGCACTGCACTCGGCGTCATACGCGCGGCCCATGAGGCAGGGAGACAAATCCACGTGTGGGTCGACGAGACCCGCCCGCGACTGCAAGGCGCGCGACTGACGGCCTGGGAACTGATGCGCGACAATATCCCCATGCACCTTATCGTCGACAGTGCCGCCGGTCTGCTCATGCGGCAGGGCAAAGTCGATGTGGTGTTGTTCGGTGCGGACAGAGTGGCCGCCAACGGCGATGTCGCCAACAAGATCGGCTCCTATCACCTGGCCGTCCTGGCTCAGGAAAACGGCATCCCCTGCTATTCGGTTGTGCCCACCTCGACCATCGACCTCTCCCTTCCCGACGGAGACCACATTCCCATCGAGGAACGGGGATGGGAGGAGGTGGCCACCGTCCTTGGCCAGCCGGTCGCGCCGGAGCAGGTTCCCGTCTATAATCCTGCCTTCGATATCACACCCCATCGCTACCTCACCGGCATCATCACCGAAGAGGGTATCTGCTATCCGCCCTTCAAGGATACCCTGGCTGCGGCCAAGAAACGGGCCGAAGCCCGCATCACCGCACCGCAGACAGCCTAGCCTCTCAGCCGAAGCTTAGCTCGAATCTATGCCCATTCGCCTGGCCATTTTCGACGTCGACGGCGTCATCACGGAGGAACACGACCCCTACACCTTCTTGCATCGACACTTCGGAACCGAAGAAGCCGGCGCGCGTCACCTGGCCCGCTTTCTCGCCGGAGAGATCACCTACGAGCAATTTGCCCAACTGGATGCCGGTGAATGGAAGGGCCGTACCGTCGCCGAAGCCCGGGCCATCTTGCAACGCAACCCCTATGTGCCGGGTGCTCACGAGATGGCCGCCGGCCTCAGAGAGCGCGGCATCCCCTTCATCCTGCTCAGTTCCGGCTTCGACCTGCACGTCGAGCGGGTGGCTGCCGAACTGGGTGCTGCCGACGCCATCTGTAACCGCCTGGACCATGACGGCGAGCGGCTGTGCGGTTCCATGACCGTGCGAGTACCCTGGGGCGGCAAGGGCCCCATCGTGCGCGACCTGTTGCAGCGCTGGGGCGTGACACCCGACCAGTGTCTGAGCGCAGGCGACAGCACCGCCGACATCCCGGCCTTCCGCGAGGTGGGCCACGCCGTAGCCGTGCGCCCCCGCAGCCCAGAGGTCTCGGCCGCCGCCCATATCACCCTGCCCGACCTGAGAGGATTGCTGCCCTTCATCGACGCCCTGGTTTGAATCCACGTTCACGACTTCGACCTTCCGGCCATCTCACCATCCCTTCATCAGCCATGTCTATCATCGTCACCGGTTCCATTGCCTGGGACTACCTCATGCGTTTCCCGGGCCGTTTCAGGGATCACATCCTGCCCGACCATCTCTCCCACCTGTCCGTCAGTTTCCTGGTGGACGAGAAGGAGCGCCACCGAGGGGGATGCGCCCCCAACATTGCCTACAGCCTGGCCCTGCTGGGGAACCGTCCCAAGCTCATGGGCACGGCCGGCAGCGATTTCGAGGACTACAATCGCTGGCTCCGCAGCGTGGGAGTCGATACCTCCCTCACCGTGGTCTACGAGGACGAATTCACGGCGACCTTCACGGTAATCACCGATCTCGACCACAACCAGATTGCCTCGTTCCACACGGGCGCCATGGCGCGGGCCCGCGAACTGAGTTTTCATGACCTCAATCCCGACGAAATCGACTGGGTGATCATCTCGCCCAACGATCCCGAAGCGATGCGACGCTATGCGCGCCAATGCCGCGAGCTGGGGATCAAGTTCGTTTACGACCCCAGTCAGCAACTGGCCCGCATCGACCGCGAGGCATTCATGGAGAGCCTGCAAGGAGCCAGTGTGCTAACGGTCAACGACTATGAGCTGGAGATGGCCAAGAAGCTTAGCGGTCTGGATGAAGCGGGCTTGTTGGAGCACGTGGATGTTCTGGTGGTCACGCGCGGGCCGGAGGGGTCCAGCGCCTACACCCGCGAAGCCGAATACCATGCGCCACCGGCAAAGCCCAGAGCGGTGGTGGAACCCACGGGTGTGGGTGACGCGTTTCGGGCCGGCCTGTTGACGGGGCTCTCCCGACGCTGGCCCTGGCCCACGACCCTGCGTCTGGCCAATCTGGCTGCCGTCTATGTGATCGAGCACACCGGCACCCAGAACCACTACTATACGCTGGAGGAATTCGTGCAACGCTATCGTGAGAACTACGGCGACGATGCCGCGGTGCAGGAACTGTTGGCCGAGAAAAAGGAAGGCATGACCGTGGGTGGATAAGGTCCGGCCCGGACCAAAAGCAAGAACCCGCTTTCCTGCCGAGGCCGGATGATAGCAGGTTCACCCCTCCGTTTGCCACCCCCCTTCACATACAACCCAAATTCATTAAGGAGTACCACAATCTGATGACCGTGAAGACAAAGAACTACGACATTGCCGATATCAACCTGGCCGACAAGGGCCGGTTTCGCATGGAATGGGCCGCGAAGGAGATGCCCGTCCTGGCGTTGCTGGAAGAACGCTTCAAGCGAGAACAGCCGCTGAAAGGTGTGCGTATCGCCGCGGCCATGCACGTCACTACCGAGACGGCCAATCTGATGCGCGTGCTGTTGGCCGGCGGTGCCGAGGCCGCCCTCTGTGCCAGCAATCCGCTCAGCACCCAGGATGACGTAGCAGCTGCGCTCGTCGTCCATTACGAGATGCCCGTATTCGCGATCAAGGGCGAGAGCAACGAGCAATACCACGAGCATCTGCAGCGGGTACTCGATATCAAGCCACACATCACCATGGACGACGGTATGGATCTGGTGGCGACGCTGCATACCTCTCGGGCGGAGTTGCTCGACAATGTGGTGGGGGGCACCGAAGAAACCACCACAGGCGTTATTCGACTCAAGGCGATGGCAGCCCAGGGCGCACTCAAATTCCCCGTCATCGCCGTAAACGATGCCATGACCAAGCATTTCTTCGACAATCGCTACGGCACAGGCCAGAGCACCATCGACGGCATCATCCGCGCCACCAACGTTCTGCTGGCCGGCAAGAATTTCGTGGTCGGTGGCTACGGCTGGTGCAGCAAGGGGATCGCCATGCGGGCCCGCGGCATGGGGGCCAACGTCATCGTCACGGAGGTGGATCCCGTCCGTGCGCTGGAAGCTGCCATGGACGGTTTCCGGGTGATGCCGATGATCGAAGCGGCCAGGATCGGAGACATCTTCTGCACTTCCACCGGCGACATCAACGTTATCGACCGGCATCATATCGAGGTGATGCGCGACGGCGCCATCCTGGCCAACAGCGGTCATTTCGATGTGGAGATCAACATGAAGGCTCTGCGCGAGATGGCGGTGGAGATCACGCGGGTGCGAGATTTCCTGGACGAGTACAGGCTGCCCGACGGACGGCGTGTCTACGTCGCGGGCGAAGGCCGGCTGGTAAATCTGGCCGCGGCCGAGGGGCATCCCAGCGCGGTGATGGACATGAGCTTTGCCAACCAGGCGTTGTCGGCCGAGTACATCTTGAAAGAAGGCCCCAACCTGGAAAACAAAGTCTACAACGTGCCCGAGAGCATCGACCGCGAGATCGCGGCGCTGAAGCTTTCGGCAATGGGCATTTCTATCGATACCTTGACGCCCGAACAAGAGGCCTACCTGAACGAGTGGACGCTCGGAACAGGACACTAACCATTCCAGAACGTCGTCGCCCGCGATGACGTTGTCGCAAGGAGTATGCAAATGACAACTTTCATGACCGCTCCCAAACTGCTGTTTACCAGCGAGTCCGTCTCGGAAGGTCACCCGGACAAGATGTGCGACCAGATCAGCGACGCCGTGCTGGACGCCATCTTCGAGCAGGACCCCTACGCGCGCGTGGCCTGCGAAGCGGCCACCAAGACCGGCTTCGTCATGGTCATGGGTGAGATCACCACCACTGCTCATATCAACTACGACAAGCTGGTACGCGACGTGATTCGCGATATCGGCTACACCTCCAGCGAATACGGTTTTTGCGCGGACACATGCGCCGTGCAGGTAGCGGTGGCCTCGCAGTCGCCGGATATCGCCATGGGTGTGGACCGGGCCAAGGAAGCCAAAGAAGGCACCATGACGGACGAGGAGATCGAGGCCGTCGGCGCCGGCGACCAGGGCATGATGTTCGGCTTTGCCTGCAACGAGACGCCCACGCTGATGCCCACACCCATTTACTACGCCCACAAGCTGGTGCGCCGCCTGGCCGAGGTCCGCAAGAACGGCATCCTCCCCTGGCTGCGTCCCGACAGCAAGAGCCAGGTGACGGTGGAGTACTCCTACGGCAAACCCAAGCGCATTCACACGGTGCTGATCAGCACCCAGCATGCTCCCGATATCAGCCAGGAGGAAATCCGCCAGGCTTTGATCGAGCACGTCATCGATCCGGTCCTGCCTCCCGAGCTGGTAGACAAGGACATGCTCATTTACGTCAATCCCACAGGCCGCTTTGTGGTAGGTGGTCCTATGGGTGACGCCGGGCTGACGGGACGGAAGATCATCGTCGACACGTATGGCGGCATGGGACGTCATGGCGGCGGCGCTTTCAGCGGCAAGGATTGCACCAAGGTGGATCGCAGCGCCGCCTATGCTGCCCGCTGGGTGGCCAAGAACATCGTCGCCGCGGGCCTGGCCGACCGTTGCGAGATCCAGCTGGCCTACGCCATCGGTGTGGCCCGGCCCCTGAGCATTAACGTGGAGACCTTCGGCACGGGACGCATCGACGATATGCGGATCGCCGAGCTGGTAGAGGAGTTCTTCGACCTGCGTCCGGGCGCCATCATCCGCGACCTGGACCTGCGCCGTCCCATCTACCGGCAGACCGCAGTCTACGGTCACTTCGGCCGTGATGATCTGGACCTGCCCTGGGAGCGTACCAACCGCGCGGAATTGCTGCGTCAGGCCGCGAAGTTGAGCGAGCCGGTCACGGCCTGATCTCCCGGCCTTGCTCGAAGTCGTCACACCAAACACTCCTCCTGCCTTGCCGGCCGGAGGAGTGTTTCTGTATAGTAGGGATGACGTTTGGTTTTGCCGGCTCTGTACCGCTTTCACTCAACAAGGAGAACCACCATGAGCGCAATCACCGGCGGCGAGTTGTTGTTGCGTTGCCTGCAGGCCGAAGGCCTGAACATGATTTTCGGCGTGCTGGACGGGAGTTTCAACACCTGGCTGGCGAAGCTAAAGGACTACCAAATGGAGTACATCTGTCCGCGGCACGAGGCTGCGGCTGCCCATATGGCCGAGGCCTGGGCACGCGTCAGAGGTGAGCCGGGGGTGGTAATCGGCGGCATCGGCCCCGGTGCCGCCAACATGGTGTCGGGGGTGGCACTGGCCTATGCCGAGGGCACCCCTCTGATTGCCATATCCGGCCAGCGGCGGCGCAATATCGTCTATCCCGACCGTGGGGGTGGCTTCCAGGTGTTGGACCTGCTGGCGCTATACCGGCCGGTGACCAAATGGCAGGCCGGTGTGCGCGACCTGCGCCGCCTGCCTGAGGTCATGCGCAAGGCGTTTCGGGCTGCCATATCGGGACGGCCGGGGCCGGTGTTCATCGAGATCCCCGAGGACATCTACAGGGGCACGATTTCGGAAGCCGAGGTCGATGTATGGCCTGCACACCGCTATCGGGCGCAGGATATCGGAGCCGGGGACGCGGGGCTGCTTGCAGCGGCAGCCGATTTGCTGGCTTCGTCGCGACGGCCCATGTTTCATGCCGGCGCGGGTGTGGTCTGGGCAGAGGCCTGGGAAGAGTTCCGCGCTCTGGGCGAGTATCTGGGGGCCGGGTTTACCACCAGCCTGGCCGCGCGCGGGGTGATACCCGAAGATCACCCGCGCTACTTCCACCCGCTCAATCGCGAGGCCCTGGAGATGGCGCGGCAGGAGGCCGACGTGCATCTGGTGGCCGGCAGTCGCCTGGGCGAGCTGGATGGCTGGGGCCGAGAACCTCTTTGGGGTGATCCGGCAGCACAACGGCTGATCCAGATCGACGTGGATCCCACTTCCATCGGCGTGAATCGCCCGGTGGATGTCGCCATCGTGGGGGATGCCAAGGCCGCGCTGGCATCTCTTCTGGAGGAAGTACAACGCCGAACCCCTGAGCGGACACCACACGAGGGTTTCGCCCGCTATGCCGAGAAGACCGCGGAGTGGCAGCAGGAACTGGAGCAGTCGCTGGATTACGGCAGCGGACGTATCAACTCGGGCCGGATGGTAAAGGCGGTGCGTGAGTTCTTCCCCCGTGACGCCATCATGGTGCAGGACGGGGGCAATACGAGCCTGTGGTGTGCGAGTTATCACCCCGTTTACGCCCCGCGCAGCTATCTGTATACGGCCAAGTTCGGCCATCTGGGCAGCGGCCTGCCCTATGCCATCGGCGCCAAGCTGGCTGCCCCTGAACGTCCGGTCTATCTGATCACGGGTGACGGCGCGCTCGGGTTTAACATCCAGGAGCTGGAGACCGCGGCCAGACACAACATCCCCATCACGGTGGTGGTGGCATGTGACCAGGGCTGGGGCATGGAGCGCTCCTCGCAGATCCTGGCGCAGGTGGGGGGCTTTGTGGAGACGGAGATCTATGCCGGCACGCGCTACGATAGGGTGGCAGAGGGGTTTGGCTGTCATGGTGAGTATGTGGAAGACCTGGAGGAACTGGAACCGGCGCTGGAGCGGGCCACTGCTTCGGGCCGGCCGGCACTCATCCAGGTTATGGTGGACCAGACGGCCAATCTGGCGCCGCCTGGCGCGCTGATTTTCGGCTCGATGGTCTACCGCGCCGAGGAGTGAAGTAGCAATGAGTGAACAAGGCAGAGTGGCCGTCATCACGGGTGCCGGCCGCAAGAACGGTATCGGGGCCGCCATTGCCCGACATCTGGCCGGGCAGGGCACGCACGTGGTCCTGGGCGATCTGTGCGCGGAACCACCGTCGCATCTGGTGAATCCGGGGGCGGGACAATGGCAGGAGTTGCAGGAGATCGCGCGAGAGCTGGAAGGGCTGGGCGTGCGCGCGGTGCCGGTTCGCGTGGATGTGACCGACGCCGCCGCGGTCGAGGCCGTGGTGACGATGACGATGGAGCAATTCGGCCGGCTGGATATCCTGGTGAACAACGCGGGGGTGGTGTTCGGCCCGGCGCCGGTGGCGCAGATGCAGGAAGAGGCCTGGCGCAAAACCCTGGAGGTCAACGCCACGGGGACCTTTCTGTGCAGCAAGCTGGCCTTGCCCGCGCTGATGCAGACGGCCGGCAAGTACTCTCGCGCGCGCATTGTCAACATCTCTTCCCTCGCAGCCATACGGCCCAAGCCCTACATGGCAGCCTATGCCGCGAGCAAGGCGGCAGTCGTGGCGCTTACACAATCGCTGGCGCAAGAAGTGGCGCAATATGGAATCACGGTGAACGCCGTCCTTCCGGGCGACATCGACACCGGCTTTAAGAGATGGGGCCTGCAGCTGGAGTCGATGGTGCGGGGGCAGGCGCTGGAAGAGGTGGTGGCCGCGGCGGTGGGCCAGATCCCGGTGGGACGCTTGGGCCTGCCGGAAGACGTTGCCGGGTTGGTCGCCTATCTCTGCTCGCAAGCCGCGGATTTCGTCACCGGACAGGCGATCAATGTGACCGGCGGCCGCGAACTGGTGCAGGCAACGATGCCGGAATCCGGGCGCTGAACCGCGCCCGGATTCGCCCCCACATCCGCGCATTCCCACTCTGCCCTCGCACCCCGATGCGACCGCCGCGCGCGGCGCGCTACCTTGCCCCCGGCCCGCGTCCTACAAGCTATACTGCCGGCGCAGGCGGCCGAACTCCGCCCGAAACTCTGCCGCCATCTGCTCCTTGCGCTCCGGAGGCAG